>JAAYIV010000146.1 GCA_012523305.1 Spirochaetales bacterium | reverse complement strand
TCAATCCGCCCTTTCAGGCGATACTTCTTCTCGTAATAGGCTTTATCAAAAGCATATTCGAAATCTACTCCATTGGATCTGTCAAACAATGATAATTCCGCATCAACCACCATTGGGATAAGGCGTGAGTACTCACGATACAACCATCTGAGAGTACTTTTTGCGGGTGCTGCCGCATCGCTTGCGAACCTTGTGAACTCTTCTTCGAATATTGTCATTATTTCAGTGTGATACCGGTCATGCAATGCCATGGTGAACGGCCCAAGAGACGTAGCCCATGCGAAGAACCGTTCATACACCGAATGGATAAGATTCCCGATGTCCATCGCATTTAACGGCTGTGAATCGAATAATGTGACATCCCGTAGACCGAAGAGATACATCGACGCCCATTTCATCGGACATGTTTTGAACACATCTACTGCCGTGGGAGAGCATTGGAACAAACCCTGTGCATCAACAATTCTTGAAAGTACGGCGGCAGGAGCTTTTTGCATGGCAAAATCATAACGGTTCGTCCCGAAGACTGTCCGGCTAGCATACTCGAACCACCTGGTTTGTTGGATACTTGCCGGAATATTTGGAACTGTCCCTGTTTTCCACATCAAAGACTCAAGTTGAATACTGTCGACCGGATAAGATTCTGTCAAAGTTTCCACATCATTGCCAAATTCTCTGACCGAAACAGGAATGAGAGCCACCGTATTGGCAAAGGAAATGTTCCCCATCGACATATGCACATTCGCGCCGCTTGCGGCATAGATAGCCAACAGTGCCGAACTCAGATCTTCCTTTTCATCTGTCGTGATAGATTTGATTGTTTCAGGGAAAATGCCAAAGAGATCTGAAGCAACAGAAGTGGCATCATGCGTACACCCCAACACAAAATGGTGTGCGACTTGCAATCCCGCACTGACTCCATATGGGTAGACACGTATTACCGGCTCATGTTGTTGTACGACATACGGTGTTTGCCCAAGTAGTGTCAGATAAAAGCCAAACAAACCATTGACGTGCTCGATAGCACAAACTGACATCGCTCTTTTAACGTCCTCCAGTCTATCGATACAAAAGGCAAGCACGTCAGCTTCTAATTCAGGCCATTGATCCTTCACAAGTAATTCATTCAGGATACTTTGTAATGCCTTTGACAGCTCTTGATATGTAGACGCTTTGTCTAAAGCTGTCAGTCGATCCTTTATCAAACGGTAATAATTCAACAGATCTTTATCTTTACTGTATGTTGAAAGTTTCATCTCCCATTGATCTTCAATCGGTCTACGAACACTCCCGAAAACAATATTCAATTCTATAGCTCTCGTAATCAGACTTCGGTTCAGATCAAGTTGTCTCCATGGTAATCCCGAATCGAGCAACAACGCTTTCATCGAGTCGATCGAAAACGAATGGCGAACGCATGATTGTAATCTCAAAAGGAATTTGCCCGAACTGAATTGGACGGGAGGGCGCCCTCCGATAACTGCGAGACGCACACCCATCGTAGTCGCTTCATGAAGCAGGTATTCACTTGAATGTTCCAAATCAGCGAGTGTGACTACAATCTCATCAGCTGCTGTACCCTCAGCCAACAATTGATTGATACGACGCAGTTGAACTCTCAATTCGATGAGTTCGTTTGGAAATTTTTCTATGACCACGTCGTTGCAAGACAGGTTGTCAAACATAGTTTCAATCCAATTCGGAGTACCAAGTTCCTGTAGGAATCGGCTGAAAAAGGAAATCATCTGAGGAAAGCAGACGACATAGCGTTGGAGACCTCGCCTTGATGTATAGTTGGAGATTGAAACATGTTCAAATGACGGTTCGAACAATTGCCGCTGAGCTAAGAATTGAGAGTATGCATCTCTGATGATGGCAATATCCTTACGCAAAGAGTGAGGAAGACGTCGGTAGAGCTTGGGTTCTTTTTGGGCCATCTCTTTAAACGCATCAAGTCTTCCAAGCAATTTTGCTATGGTCGGAGCAAAGACCGCGTTTGTTTCACCCGCTGTCTGACGAACAAACCAAGTCAATCTGGAACCTACAGGTGAATCAACAAATTCACGTGCGAACAAGCTTCTGATTATTGCATTCACCGGTAGTTGTGAACGAACCGATAAGAACAATGCCCGAAAATTATCCCAAGACATCACCCTATCAAGAAAAATCGCACCTTTTTCACTGCCAAAAGCATAGTCGGCAGCCCAAAATTGTGCCACGGTTTCGGTCGGGAACACCAAGGTTACATTATCTTCGTCGAGCAATGCATGAATCGTTGTTCGTATGTGCTCATTCTGACCTTTATCCATAGTGGCAGTGTATCATCATTGATGGTATACTGCCACCATGTTCAAGCCGATGTCTCCATCCCCTATCGGACAAAACGACCTTTCTTTACCCGTATGGGTGGCAAGCTTCATATTCATCGAGTTGATGTGGACCTTCATCGGAAGCTTTATTACCCATTACACCGAAATAGGGCTACGCCGGGTAATCCAAGATACTACCTTGATAGCATTCGTCACGCTTAATATGAATTTTATTGTTCTGTTAGTACTTATCTTACTTTTCATCAAGTTCGTGTTAAAGACTTCCATTCTGTCATTCTTGACATCCCACAAAAAGTTCAGGTGGTCATTGATGACATTGTCTGCCTGCGTTTGGATAATCGTGCCATCATTGGCTGTGATCATCCGGTATTTCATAGACGATTTGTCGGTTATCGCATTCACTCCGATCAATATCAAATCACGTTTGGTTTTCATCGTATTGGCACTTGTACTCACCCCGATCCAATCTGTTGCGGAAGAGATGCTGTTCAGAACATACCTGTGGAGAATGCTCTATCGATGGCGTTATGTAGCACCGGTTGTTTCTGCCCTCACTTTCGCTTTGGCTCATGTGGCTAATCGGGAAGTAACCTCAGCCATCCAGAGCTTCCCTGTGATAGCCTATTATCTACTTACCGGATTAATCTTCATGGAACTGACCATTAGAAGCAACGGATCGGAAATCGCGATAGGAGCCCACGCCGGCAACAACCTTTTTATCGCACTCGCAGTCAATTATAAAGGCTCGACAATGGTTGGTTATCCAATGTTTATTCAAGAACATCAATCACCTTTGTATGATATGGGACTTTTGCTCGTATGTTCGGCTTTAACTTTGGTTATTCTTTCAAAGGTTAATAAATCCGATACCCGTCCTTATCTCGGAAATTTCCCGTAACGATTAATATCAAATCAACGACAACCCATATCCCGAAACCACCAAGGGTCAGCAGCATCAAAAGACCCGTTCCGATTTTTCCCACATAAAACCGATGAATTCCCAGCGGACCAAGGAATACACAGAGTAATAACACTATCAGCCAGGTTCGATGCTCAGCAATAAAATCATTTCTCGGCGGTGGAGCGACCCGTACTCCACAATGCGGACAAATCTCCGCACTGATACTGATAATTGATCCACACGAAGAACAATATTTTTCATCAAGTCCTTTTGTTCGTTCTTCCATCGTCAATCCTCCCGATATAATGAGATAATAACGCATTGCCATAAAAGCGTAAAGGTTTTCCATATAAACACAGTTGACAGGGGATATGTACCCATCTTATTATTAGACCAACTGGTCTAGACTGACCAGTCCAACGTATAAGGATCTATTGCATGGAACAGAAAATTTGTATTATCACCGGAGCGAATTCAGGAATCGGAAAGCAAGCTGCGTGTCTTATCGCCCAACAACAAGTGCACGTCATCATGGCCTGCAGGAACCGTGGACGCGCTGAGAAGGCCTGCCAAGACATACTCTCTGTAGATTCATCGATGTCATTGGAGATAATGATACTGGACATGGCTGATAATATTTCAATCAAACAATTTTCAGAAAGATTCGCACAGAAGTTCGATCATCTTGATATATTGATCCATAATGCCGCTGATTTTGATATTTCGCGCAAGAAGCCGGCATATACTCCGCAGGGAATCGAATCGGTATGGGCAACGAATCACCTTGGCCCGGTAATGCTCACCGAAGCATTGATGCCATTACTAGGGAAAAGTACCGATGGAAGAATCATCACGATCTCATCCAAAGGTTTGGCAATGCTGCCTTTTACCAAAGTAGATACTTCAGATTGTGAGTTCAGGAAACGCCGTTACAGTGTGGCTAAAGCCTACTATCAATCAAAGATGGCTCAGGAGATGTACACCGTCTGGCTAGCCAGACAATTGAAAGGTACTTCGGTCACAGCGAACTGTATCCGTGTCGGAGCCGTTGAAATTGATATCAACCGATATCCCGACCTACCAGGATTTCTTAAAAAACTGTACTCGATGAAAAAGAAGCTGTCGATTTCTCCCAAAGCGATGGCAGAAATATATGCACTGTTAGCTCTTGAAAATCAGTTCGCATCATCAAACGGTGTTATCTTCGATGAGCATGGAAAACCGTTGAAGGCCCTTGCGTCGAAATACTCGCCACCGAGCATAGAAGATGTCATGAAGATCACCAAAACGTATCTTCAGGGAAATTAGTGAACATGTCAAAAGCAGAAGCCCTATCAAAAACTGACTCTAGGCGTTTCGCATGTTTATTTGATGCTGGAATCTCTGAATTCGGCAGCAAACCGTTCGAAGCGGCCTCTTTGAATATGATTATCAAGAATGCAGGCATAAGCAAGGGGAGCTTTTACCATTGGTTTACGGATAAGCTAGATCTCTATCATTGGATTGCCCGCCAGATCGCGATTGACAAACAACGTTACGTAATTGATCCGGTAGAATCAAAACATCTTGATTTCTTCGAACACATGGAGGTCTTGTTGGCCGACAGTCTTGCATTTTCCCAGACAGATAGAAAAGTCTATGATTTTTGGCGCAGGTTGATAGCGGAAGATACAATAACCCGGGAAAAACTAACAGCTCCGCTTTCTTTTGAAGGCCAACTAAGTATCGAACGTCTTATTTATCATGCCATCGATACAGGAGAATTGACACATCGCTTCAAAGCGGAACATATCGTTAAGATCATCTCTACGGTATTGCTTTCTATCGACACGCTCATTACCGATGAGATGGATACCGATGAAATCAAGGCATTGGTACATACATGCATTACCATGATTCGTGATGGCTTGAGCGGTACGTAGCAGACAATCTTATGCTTCCCACAATGTAACCAAAAGGTTAGACTCTGGTTTGCCCGTTATAGACAAAACAACACCAGGGAGCGTTCTTGTGGCAAAGAAGCAATTAAGAAATAAAAAAGTAAAAAAGAAACAATCAAAACGTTTCAAACGAATTCTTCTCATAGCAGCTTTGCTGCTCATCGCATATATCGTCCTTTGGATCATCACACCTTCTGCAGAGGAATATGAAAGCACAACGAGCGGTAGCAAAATAGCGGATTTGGAACTACCGGCTCCTCGAGATTCAGATACGATTATTTCACATACCGGATACCGTCTCGTATACAACGAAGAACACGAGCAAGCTGACTGGGTCGCCTATGAACTGACACGTGCAGAAGTGATGGGTGAAATCGATCGTATGGATAACTTCCGAGAAGATCCGAAGATTGCTTCCGGTAGCGCGACTTTGGATGATTACCGGTCAAGTGGGTATGATAGAGGACATCTTATTCCAGCAGCAGACTTGAATTGGTCCGAACAGGCAATGTCTGATTCGTTTTACATGAGTAACATGAGTCCCCAAGAGCCGTCGTTCAACAGGGGGCTCTGGAGCACATTGGAAGCGATTGTCCGCAATCTTGCCTATACCAAAGGAAGTATCTATGTCGTAACAGGACCTGTGCTTTCAGACGGTCCCTATAAAACGATCGGTAAGAATAACGTCTCAGTACCAAATTATTATTATAAAGCTATCCTCTATGCCTCCGACGACCACTACGATGCGATCGGGTTCATAGTTCCGAATGAACGAGGAACCAAGGACATCACCGCTTATGCAACCAGCATCGATGTCGTTGAACAGACAACCGAACTCGATTTCTTTTACAAATTGGAAGATGATATCGAAGATATGGTCGAATCATCGTTTCATTTGAAGAACTGGGATCTTTCAGAACTTCGGGTGACGACCGAGATGCGAAACGCTTTCAAAGAAGCTCCTTACCAAACCCAAACTACTTCAGCAAAGAAAAATACTTCTCCGATTGGTGCGATTATTAACAATCTGATGGTTCCGATGAAAAAGGAAATTAAGACATTTGTACTTTCGATAACTCCTTCCTCATTAAAAAATATTGTACATAATATCCTATAATGTAATCAATTATGTATTTCTTCCCAAAATCAGTTGCCGATGCGCAGTTTTAAATGATATTTTTTTTACAATCTTTTGGATATAGGGTATACTGTACCTTGCTGTGGGTGAGTGACACAGAACATTGAGGTTGTTTCATAGGAGGTGTTAGTGTCTAAAAGGCAGCTGAAAACGGCTCTACGCCAAGAGGGTGTTGTCCCCATCAGGATGACTCGCAGGGCAAAACGGGATATGTTTGCATTTTTAGGGTTTACGTTTCCAAACTTTTTCCTTCTGGGGGTTTTCGTATTCTGGCCGATCCTGTATAGCCTTTATTTGAGTTTCTTCAAATGGAATATGATCGCACCAAAAAAAACGTTCATCGGACTTGATAATTTCCAAACAATGTTCAATGATCCGGTATTCTGGTTGGTTACCAAGAACACCCTGATTTTGGCATTCTTCACCGTAGTGGTGAAGATGGCAATAGCCCTTGGACTAGCGTTGGCTTTGAATAAAAATGTGAAAGGTCGCTCGGTATACCGGGCGATTATTTTTTCTCCGACGTTCACTACCAGCGTAGCCGTGGCAATGGTTTGGGGATGGATATTTAATCCGAACTTCGGATTACTCAGAGTGTTCATGAGACCGTTCGGCATTCCTCCGCTTGATTGGCTTGAAAGCGTAACCCATTCGCTTCCAGCTGTCATCATCGTTTTGATATGGAGCGGAATCGGTTATGATATGGTGTTGTTCCTTGCCGGACTCAAAAATATTTCCCTTGAAATCTATGATGCGGCGTTGGTGGACGGGGTATCACCTTGGCAGAACTTTTGGTACATCACCTTCCCGCTTCTCTCACCAACAACATTCTTTTTAACCATCACCGGATTCATCGGGGCACTCAAAGCTTTTGATATCGTGGCGATCATGACGGACGGTGGTCCGTTGAACACATCGAACGTAATTGTTCACTTCCTTTACCAAAACGCGTTCCAGTGGTTTAAAACAGGGTATGCATCCGCCCTTGCCTTGATACTATTTGTAATCATCATGGCAATCACCCTAGTCCAGAATCGGCTTTCTCGCCGCTGGGTACATTACTAGGAGGTCGGCTATGCGACGAGCAGCTATCAAACACCGACCGTTGAAGTGGTATGCGGGAAGAACTTTCATCCATGCGATCCTAATGCTTGCAACGATTATCATCGGATTACCATTTTTATGGATGCTCACCACAGCGATCAAGAGTCCTGCCGAAGTGGCAATGTTTCCTCCGATTTGGTGGCCGGAAACCGTACGATGGGATAACTTCGTCAAGGCATGGAATACCGCACCGTTCGGTCGTTTTTATATCAACAGTATTGTGACTTCGGTCTCTGGAGTCTTTCTTGAGGTGGCGATCGCAGCTCTTTCAGCTTATGCTTTTGCAAGGATAAGGTTCAAATATCGAGATTTCTTTTTCCTTGTCATGTTAGCGGCAATGATGATTCCAGGTCAAATCGCTTTGATTCCAAATTACGTAATTCTGGCTAAATTGAAATGGATTAATACCTACCAAGGTATCGTGATTCCTCACGTTTCAAGTGTATTCGGAGCTTTCTTATTACGCCAGTATTTCTTATCCGTCCCTTCTTCGCTCTATGATGCAGCTGAAATTGATGGATTAGGGCATTTGAAAACAATGTTCTATGTCGCTCTACCGTTAGCACGACCCGTATTGGGAACATTGGTCCTGTATCTGTTCATCTCCAAATGGAACAGCTACCTTTGGCCGTTGATCGTGACCACGAAACAGCATATGCGTACTTTGCCGGTCGGATTGGCGATGGTCAGGTCGGCAGAATATTCGATCGGACCGGAACATTTGATGGCGGCATCCATTTTTGTATTGGTTCCTGTGCTTGTTGTATATTTTATCGCACAGAAACAGTTGATAGAGGGAATCGCAGCAGGAGCAGTCAAAGGCTGATTTTTGCTGAGATTACATAACTAGAAAGTATCCTGTGTGGATACCGAAGGAAAACTTTAGGAGGTTTTTCATGAAAAGAAGAAGCCTTGTGTTGATTCTTTTACTCGCTGTTATTTTGTTGGCCAATGGTTCTTTATGGGCAGCTGCACAAGCTGAAGTAAAACCAACCGGGCCAGTAAAGATCGTGTATTGGCGAAGTCTTACCGGGGTTGCGGGGGAATCTCAGGACGAAGTGGTAAAACGGTTCAATGAATCACGTAGTGATATCATCGTCGAATCACAATTCCAAGGAGCGTATGCTGAAATCTTACAGAAACTCCAAGCGGCGCTGGCAGCTGGTGACGTACCAGATTTAGTACTGCTTGATTCACCGCACTTGCAGATTTTCGCTAAAGACGGTGTTTTGGTAAATCTCGATGATTTTGTCAAGAAGGAAAAAGCAGGATTCCTGAATGACTATATCCCAGGACTGTTAGCTGACGGATACTATGATGACAGCCTTTTTGCCCTTCCGGTTCTCCGAAGCACCCCGTTGCTGTATGTCAACGGTGATATGCTTGCAGCAGCAGGACTGCCACGACGCGCACCAAAAACATGGGATGAATTCAGAGAATTCTCTAAGCAATTGACCAAATACAATGCAGCTGGAGAAGCTGAGCAACTGGGTGCCGGATTTACCACAACCGTAACCAGCGGCCACTGGTATTTCCAGGGTGCGGTCTATGCTTATGGCGGCTTGGTATCCGATGAGGATTTCAACATCTACCTTAGCAGCCCGGAAGCTCTCGCAGTCGCCACGTTGTGGCAGGATATGGTCTTCAAAGATAAGACCGCAATTCCTTCCAACTCTCACGATGATTTTTTGAACAAGAAAGTTGGTATGGTTTTTGGTTCGACAGGCAGTATGGGAAACCTTCTCAGCAGAGCTGATTTCGAAGTAATCCCAGCATTCATGCCAGGCCAGAAACAAAATCTGGTCCCGGTAGGCGGTTCGGTTTTGGCAATGCCAAGCACTGATAAGAATCGTCAGTGGGCAGCATGGGAATTTATGAAATACATGACCGGCACCGATGCTCAAGCTTACTTGGCCGAGATGACCGGCTACATGCCAAACAGTACATCAGCACGCAATCATCCAGATTTGGCTGCTTATTACAATGCCAACCCTGTGAGAAAGGTTGCACTCGACCAATTGGCCTATGTACGCCCGCAAGCAAGTGTGATCAGCTTACCAAAAGGCACTGAAATTCTTCGCCAGATGTTGGAGAAATTGTTGATTGCCAACATGGACCCGAAACAAGTCATGGCTGAAACCACAGCTGACTTACAAAAAGAGTATAATGAAAACTTCAAATAAATCGTCTCAGCGTACTCGGACGGTGGCCGCAACTGCGGCCATCGTCTTCTTTTTGTCCATAGCATCCGTTTTGACAATACTCAGCGGATGTTCGTCCACAAAAGAAACTCGTCAAACTAGTGTTCGACCAAAAGGAACTATTATGCGTGTAGCCCATCGCGGTGGAGCAGCTTTGGCTCCCGAGAATACCCTCGCCGCATTTGAAACAGGATTGAACTATGACCCCGATGCATTGGAATTGGATATACATTTGAGCAATGACGGCGTGCTCATGGTAATGCATGATCCATTATTATCTCGTACCACCGGTGAGGCCAAAGAAATATCCGATTATGATGCGGCTACCTTGGCCACGTTCAATGCTGCGAAAACACATAAGGATGCCCGGTTATTCGGATTCCAGCCGATTCCAACGCTTGAACAGGTGTTAGGATATGTACAGACTCGCGAACAATCTGTTCTCCTTCAGATCGAAATAAAATTAAAACAGGACGGGTCCCGATACGATCAGTTGGAAGAGAAATTGATTGCTCTGTTAAGAAAATACGATCGGATAGATTCGTCGGTAATCATCTCGTTTGATTTTCCATCATTGCAAAGGATACATGAATTGGAGCCCTCATTACAACGTGGCGCTCTGATCAGTAAGAAATATATGACTGAAATTGGGTCGAAAGGACCGAAAGCCGTTGCCGAGAACATCGCATCATTGAATGTCGACTATGTCGGAATCAATTATAATTACCTTTCTCAAACCTTGTACGATGAATTCAGGGCGAAAGGACTCGGAGTTGGGGCTTGGACAGTGAATGAAAAGGAAGCTATCTTGAGAATGGCAAAATTGGGTGTCGATTTTATTACTTCTGACTATCCTGATCGCTTACAACAGCTATTGGTTGATTGATTTTATATGTTCCAGAGGAGGTTTTTCCCCTGGAAATGCCTCTTTTCATTGACTAATCTAAGAT
Source organism: Spirochaetales bacterium (assembly GCA_012523305.1). GTDB lineage: Bacteria > Spirochaetota > Spirochaetia > Sphaerochaetales > Sphaerochaetaceae > JAAYDK01. The sequence continues at coordinate 39,984 of JAAYIV010000146.1, read as the reverse complement.
ATATGCCCATATTTATTCCATAATGTGTTGTGATCCAACCAAGGAGATGTCTTAATGAAAAAACGATATGTATTGATTTTATTTGTGTTGGCAGTATTCTTGTTTGCCTCTTGTGCGACAAAAGCCACAGAGCCAACCGAAACTATTAGTCAACCAGCCATAGCAATTCAGGAAGCACCGGTTGAAGTTCCGGCCGCAGAAGAGCCGGTTCCCGTAGAGAGTGCCGAAGTTGAAGTAGTTGAATCCGAGCCGGCAGAAGTTGCTCCGGCCGTTGAAGAACAAGGGCAAGCCGTAGCTGAGACTCCGGTTGAGGAACCGGTAGTGGTTTCTGAAACAACTATATCTGATGCCCAGATAATTGAACAATTCAGCTATGTGTACGGACATCTTCTAGGTACGAATATCGCTTCTCAAGGTGTAAAGATTCACCCCGCATTTTTCGCACTAGGATCGAGTGATTTCGTGAATTACGCTGATATGAAACTAACCATGGAAGACGTCAACCAAGCGTTCGTAGATTATCAGGCGTACCTTGACGGAACGATGGAAGAAGCTACGGTGATGGAAGGTGCTAGCGATGATCCGATGGTACCGAAATCCTTGTTTGAACGTTTCAGTTATGGATATGGTTATCTTGTGATGTACAACGTGATGACCGAAGGAATCACAGTCGACATCGATCGTTACAATGCAGGAATCACTGATGCTACTGTCGGCGTTCCACTCACGTTTAGCGATGAAGAAATCAATGGGATGTTTGCAGCTTATGAAGACATGCTCTATCGCCAATACCAAGAAGCGATGGACGCTTTCGCAAATGAGAATCTCGCTCAAGCCGAAGCCTTCCTTGCAGAAAATGCTGTGAAAGAGGGAGTTGTAACGACAACTTCGGGACTTCAATACAAAGTCATCACAGAAGGAAACGGGAAGAAACCGACATCAACCGACACGATTAAGGTAGATTACAAGGTATCGTTCATCGATGGGACCACCGGGGATAATTCATACGACAGGGGCGAGCCTTCTGTGTTCAGCATGCTGAACCTGATTCCTGGATTTGTTGAGGGAGCCGAAATCATGAGCGAAGGTGGTTATTATCAATTTTACATCCATCCTGACCTTGCTTACGGAGAATTGGGAAATGATGCGATTCCGCCAAATACGTTGTTGATCATGGATGTTGAATTGCATGAAGTGATGCCGGTTACCGAATAACTGATATCTAGCCGCAGGATATACGTATGGCTCTTCAATGGAGCCATACTTTTTTTTATCCTAAAATCATTTTGTCGTGTACTTGCACTATCAAATCCGGATTTACCTTCACGATTGCCCTATCGTATGTGACAAGACCATTAATTTCGTCTTCCACATCCGATAATTGGGTATAAACAGTAGCACAAAGACCCTTTGGTATGTACGGGATAATCTGGTGCTCATAGAGTTTTTTCAGCTCCGTGTTCAACTGTTCCTCGGTGCTCAACTTCTTGTAGCCAAAACTTTTTTCAACATTGTATACATGATCTTCCACTGGTAAGGAATATCCACCAAATTCAGACAGCACGATGGGTCTATGGTCTTTTGGCATACGAATCTTTCTGAAATAGATATGAAGGCTTCTCAAATCAGGTCCGTTTTGGTCATACCACCCGCTAGCGTGGTCAATGATACGGGTAGCATCCAATTCACGAACTTCTTTTGCCAAACGAAGACTGTCGAATTGCCCCCAGCCTTCATTGAACAGGACCCATACCACTATCGAAGGATGGCCTTTGAGATGCCTGATCGTTTTCTTTATTTCATGTTCGAATTCCAAACGGCCTTCTAGCGAAGTCCGGTATGTGATTCGCCGATGTTTTTGATCATCTACCGGTAATTTTAAGAATGCATTCGCTGCGATCAATAGTGGATTATATGAAGAGCCTCCACTAACCATATCTTGCCATACGAGCATACCAAGACGATCACAATGGTAATACCAACGGTCAGGTTCTATCTTGATATGCTTTCTCAACATATTGAAACCCATTGATTTCATTGTCTTGATATCGAACAGTAAGGCTTCGTCCGAAGGAGCGGTATACAATCCGTCCGGCCAATATCCTTGGTCCAGGATACCTTTATGCACATATGGCTTATTATTGAGCAAGAGCCTTGAAACAGTATGGTTATCAAATCCTATGGAAATCGTCCTCATCGCCGCATAGGAGTACACAGTATCGTCACCATAGGTAATTTCAATATCATATAAAAACGGCTCTTCACACGACCAAAGGCGGATTGATCGGACAGGAACAGTAACTCTGGAAGAACCATTGAAAGATGCCTCACCGGCTACTTCATCATCGGCAAAAATCCTGATAATGCCCCGTTCATTTCCCGTACCCCGCACGGTAATGATAAAAGTCCCCGTTAAAATGTCACTTTCGGTATATAGAGTTTGAATATGAGATTCAGGAACAGTTTCAAACCATACCGTCTGCCAGATTCCTGATTGGGCGGAATACCATATTCCGTGTGGATGTAATGATTGTTTGCCCCTGGAATGGAACGAAGTATCGCTGTCATCCCGAACAATCACGCGTATGGTATGCAGGCCTTTCTCAATCATTCCCAAATTGATGGTAAACGGTAAGTATCCATGAGTGTGCGACCCGACTTTCTTTTGGTCAAAAAAGACTTCACAACGTTGATCGACAGCACCGAAATGGAGCAATACAGAGGAATTTGGTTTTTCATCCTCAAAAAATACATCCCGTTGGTAAATTAGGCTTTCGTGTGGCAATAGTGTTCTATTAACTTCTGAAAGCGCTGCTTCTGGTGAGAACGGGACCCTGATCTTACCTTCGAACACGCTACATTCTTCACCGGTAGGAACAATGGCATACTCCCACCAACCGTTAAGGCATTGCCATTGTGTCCGCCGCAGTTGCATCCGCGGATAATCAGCCAGGGGGATCGCGTCCTTATCGTCATGAAGAATTTTACCCCACCGTGTGAACATCTGTACCGTCTTTCGCTTTTTGATCTTCATCTCAATTCCCTTACATCCGCCATGTCGGTATCATCGATAATAGATTGTATCACACAGTCATGGCGATAAGGTTTCCTTTTGATTGCTGATTATTGGATTCGGATGCTACTATTTCAAAGCGTTTGCTTGACGGTAGGGGAATCGGACACATATTCTTTAGATATCCTATTTAATATGTAGGATTAGGAGGAGTTGATGGCCAATATATATAGAGATGTTACCGGACTAATTGGAAGAACCCCGTTAGTCGAACTAAGTCGGTTTACAAAAGCACATCATGTGAAAGCTCACATCTTAGCGAAAATCGAAGGATTGAACCCGGCAGGTAGTGTAAAAGATAGGATTGCCCTAGCAATGATCGTCGATGCCGAAAAAAAAGGATTACTTACACCCGATTCGATAATCATCGAACCGACCAGCGGCAATACCGGCATCGGTCTTGCGATGGTCGCCGCAGCAAAAGGTTATAAGGTGATTCTTACCATGCCAGACACGATGAGCGTAGAAAGAAGGACGTTATTACGTGCCTACGGAGCTGAAATTGTCCTTACCGAAGGTGCGAAAGGAATGAAGGGCGCAATTGCAAAAGCTCAGGAATTGGCCAGTTCATATCCCAACTCGTTCATTCCCAGCCAATTCGAAAATAAAGCCAATCCCAAAGCCCACCGAGAAACCACCGGTCCGGAAATCTACGAAGATACGGATGGGACCGTTGATGTATTTGTTTCTGGCATCGGTACTGGAGGCACGATTTCAGGTGCAGGTGCGTACCTTAAAGAAAGGAATCCGCTCGTGAAAGTCATTGCTGTTGAGCCGACGGATTCTCCGATTCTTTCAAAGGGCACTGCCGGTCCGCATAAGATTCAGGGTATCGGCGCGGGATTTGTTCCCGATACGCTCGACACGTCGATCTATGATGAAATTATTACGATTGAAAACGAATCGGCTTTCGCCACTGCAAAAATACTTACAAAAACTGAAGGTATACTTGCTGGGATTTCTTCCGGAGCAGCATTGGCTGCGGCACTCAAGATAGCAGTACGAGACGAGATGGAAGGAAAGACCATCGTTGTTATTCTCCCTGATAGCGGAGATCGATATCTATCCACTCCACTTTTCTCTGAATAATTGTGTGTTGGCACATGAAAATTCGAGGGCTTGGTGTTTATGACCAAGCCCTCTCACATATCAATACAATCACATACTATTAATACTTTTTAACTCCTGCAGCGAACGCACGGTCGACCAGGGCATAGAAATCACCGATGTGAATCGATACTCCAGCTATGTCGTCAGTGTGACCCGCTTCATCCTTGAAGGTGATCTTCTTGGTGTCTTGAGTTGACAAGAGATATGCTTCGGCAAGTGCTGCCTGCTCATACCATTCTGACTGGGCTTTACCACGGGCAACCATTTGGTATTTACCGGCCATGTCAAACACTTTCTTGTCATCACCTGCTTCATTGAGGGCACTCCAGTACACATTCACGATATTTCCATTGTGGACTAATACTGATGCGAATCCTTTCCATCCGTTGGCGAATTCACTGTCAATCGCGTAATATCCGCCATCGGCATACTTGCCAAGTGCTACGGGACCTGCGGCCAAAGCTTCTTTAGCCAAATCAAACATGGCCTTCACATGAATAGATACTCCTGCGATGTCATCGGTATTGCCTTCAGCGCTCGTATATTTGATTTTGGCAGGGTCTTGGGTTGCAATCAGGTAAGCTTCTGCTTTTTCAGCTTGTTGATACCATTCTGCCTGGGCTTTGCCACGAGCGACCATCTGGTATTTTCCAGCCTTGTCATACGGTTTCTTGTCATCTCCGGTCTTGTTGACGGCACTCCAGTTCACTGCTGCAATCCTACCATTGACCACAGTCAAGGACACGTATTCTTTCCATCCGGAACTAGGATACGTATCATCAATTGCAAAATAAGCACCATCGGCTAACGGACCTTTACCTACAGGACCAGCAGCAAGAGCCTTTTTCGCCAATTCAAACATCGCTTTCACATGGATAGAAACTCCAGCGATATCATCGGTGTTACCCGCGTCATTAGTATAGGTAATCTTGGATGGATCTTGGGTCTTGAGCAGATACGCTTCAGCCTTTTCAGCCTGTTGGTACCATTCTGCCTGGGCTTTTCCATAAGCCACCATATTGTACTTGCCAGCCTTATCATAGGTCTTCTTATCCGCACCACCGTTGATGTTCACCGCATTCCAATCAACATCCGTGATAACACCATTACGAACTTCAAGGGTCACCACTTCTTTCCACCCTGAAGAGCCAAATGCGTCATCTACAGCATAGTAGATTCCATCCTTATATGCTGTTGCGGCCGGTGCCGGTGTTGACGTTGTCGCCGCAGGCGTCGTAGTTGCCTGTGCTGCCGGTTGAGCGGGTGCTTCTTTCTTAGCACATCCAGCAAGGAGCATGATTGCTACGAGCAACAAGATCCCAAAAACTGAGACAAAATGTCTTTTCATACTATTCTCTCCTAATATATCGATTGAACATTTCTAATATATAAGCAAATGGTAATGTTTTGCAATAGGAGTTTTGACAAGAGAATGACGAACTGCTACAGTTGATTCGATGAAATCAATTAGGTGGGGCGACTTTGTTATCCTTGTCATTGCTCTTGCAATCGTTGTCGGCAGTTACTTTACCTATGGCGAAGTCGGTGGCAAACCGATGGTACATGTGAAAGTTGGGACCCAGACGTGGGTGTACGACCTATCCGTTGATCGCAATTTCATTGTCGAGGGTCCGATCGGATCAACTGAAATCGAAATTCATGACGGACAAGTCCACGTAGTAGATTCTGATTGTAAAAATAAAGTATGCGTTTCTTCGGGGTGGAAACATGCCATCGGTGACTGGATTATTTGTTTGCCCAACAATGTGTTCATAATGATAGAAGGAGTTGAAAAGCAAGATGAGCAAGCAGTCGATGCGATATCCTTCTAAAGACCAAGCTCCTGTACGAATACGTCTAGTGGCAATCATGGCTGCATTCACTCTCTTTTTGTCGACTATTGAGTACCTCATCCCCAAGCCTGTGCCGTTCATGCGCATCGGTTTGGCGAACCTTCCGCTGATGATCGCGTTGGGGTTATTCACGTATAAAGAGTACGCGCTTCTAGTATTGTTGAAATTCCTCGGGCAACAATTGGTAACCGGTACCATTTTTTCATATGTCGCGGTCTTTTCATTCGGAGGCACCTTGGCAAGCGCGCTTACGATGTTTGTTCTGTATCATGGCTTGAAACAACATGTCGGGATGGTGGGAATTGCCATAGCGGGGGCCATGGCAAGCAATATCGTACAATTGATCCTCTCACGTTTTATCCTTTTTGGTGAAAGCGCGTGGTTGATCGCACCTCCGTTTCTTACGATGGGTTTGGTGACGGCACTCCTGTTGGGTTTGTTCGCCAATACCTTTATCAAAACATCAAAATGGTACCAATCAAGGAGTGTCTCATGAGCATTCGGAAAGCAAATTCCCAATTGCTTGCCGGTTTGGTCATGCTTCCGGCACTGTTGTTCCAAAACTCATTCGATGCATTGGTGTTACAGACAGTACTTGCGGTATGTATCGCGCTGCTTAGCGGGAGGAAATTTAAATTGCTCCCAAATCTCATGATCCTCTTCGCTGTGGTCGTTGCAAACATATTCCAGCCAAACGGTAAATTACTTTTCTCTATCTTAGGCTATCCGATCACTTCCGGAGCGATATTGATCGGCTTGCACAAATCCTTCTTGCTGATCGGTTTGTTGTATCTATCCCAGTACATGGTTTCGGGAAACCCTGCGTTCCCCGGCAAGCTTGGCAATCTTATCGCCCAACAGTTTTATTATTTTGATCTTATCAGGAACAGATGGTCATCTTTGGATAAAAGGCATCCGATTGAAGCGCTGGATTCGTTACTCATCTCATTTGATATTGAAGAAAATGGATATGTGGAAGCTCAACAACATGGGTATGAAGCTATTTCATCACCAGGTGCTACGGTAAAGACCATATGCTTTGTTGCATGTTTTTGGATACTGTTCTTCATTGGCAATCAACAGTGGATTGATGTTATTGAACCTTTGTTACGCAACTAAGGCCTTCTATTGACTTATTGCATACTTTTTATTTGTTATTTCTAGAGGAATCGAGCCTTTCGCCAGTCCGTCTGAAAGAATAATTTCATACTCATCGGTAAGGAAAAGCGCTTCCACTTGTTCCATCTTATCAATCAACTCCAAGCCCTTCTCCAAACCCAATGAATAGACCGCTGTGGATAAGGCATCTGCCGTGAATGAAGAAGGCATGATAATACTTGCGCTCGTGAAGTCTGTCTCTACCGGATATCCTGTGTTCGTATCGAGTATGTGGTGGTATAATTTTCCATCCAGTTCGAAATAACGTTCGTATGGTCCGCTGGTTACCAATGCCAATGCATCAAATTGCATGATCAACACATGAGCTCCCCGCGAATCCTCAGGGTCCTGGATACCGATACGCCACTTACTTCCGTCAGCTTTCATCCCTACCGTCAGAATGTTGCCCCCAAGATTGATGATCGCCCGTTTTACACCATGTCTTTCCAACGTTTTAGCAACTTCATCAGCTGCGTACCCTTTGGCAATACCACCCAGATCGAGCATCATCCCCTCTGTCGGCAGGTACACTGTCTTGTCCTTCTTGTTGATCAGCACCTTAGTATAATCAATCAACGGTAATAGTGAATCTATTTCATTTTTGGACGGCTTGCGAGGATTGTCTCCGCCGATATCCCAGGCATTCACCAGTGGTCCGATTGTCGGATCGAACGCACCGCCGCTTAACTTTGCAATCCTCAACGCTTCTTCAATAACGGTAAATGTATCATCAGATACTCGGACTGGTGTAATTCCTGCAAAATCATTGATTTTTGCAATCTCACTCGTATCAGTGTGAAGGCTCATCCGACTTTCTATCTCAGCGATTCGCTTGAAAGCAGCTTCAAAAGCTTTATCTGTCGGATAGTCATAGATGGTGACTTTACATACTGTCCCGAGAAGAAGCTGCGATTGTGCAACCGGAACGGTTGCTTCGGTTTCAGTACCTTTTGAACACCCAAAAGTAATAGAAACGAGGAAAATGATAGCGATAAAAACAAATCGAATTGAAATCTTTATTAGTTTCATGATATATCTGTTAATTGGCTTGCCATATTATGCGAATATACTTCGTGTATTGCAACCTTTTGTACTACAATAGTAGAAGTATAATGAAAGAACCGCTACACGGAAAGCGGAACCGAGGAGAATTTGATTATGGAAAAAAAGCGCATCGTAATTCTGGGGGGAGGATATGCCGGTGTACACGCTGCAAAAAGACTCCACAAGGCATTCCGCCGAATGCGCAATCAGGTGGAAATCACCTTAATCGACAGACGCCGAGACCATATCCTAATGACTGAATTACATGAGGTTGCCGGAAACCGTGTTGGAGAGGAATCGGTAAAGATTTCATTTGACCGAATCTTCAGCGGAAAGATGGTACATGTAATCAAGGATGAAATTTGTACGATTGATTTCAAAGAACAAGTACTGAAGGGACAAGTTGGCAACTATAAGTACGACCAGTTATTGATCAGTACGGGTGCCGAGGCCACCGACTTCAATATCCCAGGGGTCAAAGAACATGCTTTTTATCTTTGGAGCATTGAAGATGCGATCAGGATCAGATACCACATCGAAGCGACAATCAAAGAGGCTGCGAAAGAGTTTGATCCTGAAAAACGAGCCCCGTTACTCACCTTTGTCGTTGCCGGCGGAGGATTCACCGGTGTAGAACTGGTCGGTGAATTGACCGAATGGCTTCCTACTCTCTGCAAAACCCACGGTATCGATTACAACGAGGTAAAACTGATCAACGTTGAAGCCCTCGGAAGCATCCTTAACATGCTTCCTGATGGTCCGCGTAACAAAGCTGTTACCTATCTTCAGAAAAAAGGTGTTGAAATTAAGTTGAATTCACTCATTGTCAATGCTGACGCCGATGGATTCACGATCAAAGACGGGACAGTTATCAAAACTAAAACGCTCGTTTGGACTTGCGGTATCCGTGGAACTACATTCTGCTCCGCATTGGAACTCACTGATGGAAAAGTCGGTCGCAAACGGGTCAATGAATTCATGCAATCTCCGGATTATGAGAATGTATACCTGGCGGGTGACGGCATCTGGTTCATGGAAGATGGAAAGCCACTTCCACAGATTGTCGAGGCTGCCGAACAAACTGCTGCTACAGCGGCTGACGGGATCATCCACTCGATACGCAACGAGCTTGGATTGAAAACCAAACCTGTTGCTCCGTTCAAATCACGTTTCCACGGGTATATGGTCTCTTTGGGTGGCAGATATGCTGTTTCCTATAACATGGGAATGGCCATGTCGGGCTTCTTCGCCCAGGCGATCAAGCATATGATCAATATGTATTATCAATTCGGAGTATGTGGTATTAACGGCGTATGGAACTACTTTAAGCATGAGATTTTGGAAATTAAGGATCGCAGGTCCCTTATTGGTGGAATGGCGACGTTTAAAGTCCCCTCCTACTGGACAACAATTCTTAGGATGTTCCTTGGAGTCATGTGGCTTATTGAAGGAATCAACAAGATTACCTCAGGTTGGCTGACCGATACTACCGGCAGCAAAGTCTACTGGGGTCCCTCGGGTGGTGATGCGGTTGCAGGAGCTTCCCAAGCAGTGGCATCTACCGCGGGAGCATTGGTTGAATCGGTAGGTTCTCCCTCGGTCGCATCAGCCAGTTATGTCGCTGAAGGAGCCGAAGCTGTCGCCGCGGTTACTCAGGCAGTGGAAACTGTGGCTGCTGCAAGTCAAGCCGCGGGTGAAACCGTCCAACAGTTTGCTCCTCCGTTACTTTCTCAGCCTTTGGGAATTTATACTTGGATGAACGATAATTTGGTAGCTGCCGCACCTTACTTTTTCCAGATAGTAATTACGCTGGTCGAAGTTGCCATCGGGTTGTGTTTCATCGGCGGGCTATTTACCGCACCGGCGGCTGTTGTCTCTATCGGTCTTTCACTGATGTTCCTCATCGGGGCTATGGCCGGTAAAGAAATCCTATGGTATATCGCCGTATCGATCATCATGATCGGAGGAGCTGGCAGAGCTTTCGGGCTTGACTATTGGGTGATGCCTTGGATCAAGAAGATTTGGAATAAAACACCATTGGCAAAAAAAACCTATCTCTATCTTGGCGAACCGGAGTTTACTAAAAAACAAAAGGCAAAGCGAGAAGCCCGTAAAAAGGATGTCTCGGCATAATATATGGAAGATTTCTGGAGTTCCGACAGTGTTTTAAAACATGATCTGGATTTGGTGAGAGAGCAAATAAGAAACACTGTCGACCAATCACATGGATTTATCAAATCCTTATTAAAAGGGCATGTAAATTCGGGCGGGAAAATGTTACGACCCGCCCTTGTCCTTATTTCATCACGTCTTGGAAATCAGGATTCCAGATTTGATGCGATTAAAGTCGCAAGCATACTCGAGATGGTACATCTGGCTTCTTTAATCCATGATGATATTTTAGACATGGCATTGACAAGGCGCGGTCTTCCGACGCTCTATGCAAAGGTCGGAGCGAAGCAAGCCGTACTTGCTGGTGATTATCTGCTTTCCAAAGCCATGGCTTTGGTCGGAGATTCAAAAGGAGACCTAAAGGCGAGTGCCGTTGCCAATGCTTTCGGACGATTGTGCGAAAGTGAACTTGACCAAGATGCCGCCCAAGGAGATTTCTTTATTTCCAAACCCACATACATCAGACGGATTGCTGGAAAAACAGCAGCACTTTTCGCTCTCAGCTGCTATGCCGGGGCAGCAACTACAAAAGCTGAACTTACCGACCAATATCGGATGCATCGGTTTGGCTATGCCTTCGGTATGTCATTCCAGATTCAGGACGACATATTAGATTATGTCGGTAATGAAAATGATCTGGGTAAGCAGACCGGAAGAGATCTACAATGCGGAATCCCGACAATTCCATTGATCCTTGCCTTGGCAGAAGAGCGCAAGAACAATAGCAATCGGCCTTTGGCTGCATTGCTCACCGATAAGGGCAGACAGATGAACAACAAGGATACTGCGAAAGCAGTACGGATGGTTGTTGACCTTGGCGGGATTGAAAAATCTTCCCATATGTGTGACGTATACCGAGAACGTGCTCTGGCTGATCTCTCATTGTTAAGCAACACAGAGGTATCCTCCACCTTACGTTCACTCTTCATCAAACTTATCGACAGACCCAGTTGATTATCATGGGTGCTGACCGGCACCCATGACCATGCTCTGATAATGGCCTACTAGAAATCAAAATTATCCGGATCCGGTCCGAATCTGAAATTCTTGTTCAATGAGTCAATAGTAGCCATCTCCTTGTCTGAAAGTGAGAAATCAAAGATCTGTGAATTTTCGATAATCCTATGCTCGTGAATCGATTTGGGTATCACGATGATGTCATGCTGGAGATGCCATCGCAGAACGACTTGCGCAGGACTCTTGTCATGATTCTTGGCGATCGTGAGAATCTCAGGAATATCAAGATTGCCTTTCATGATCGGGCTCCATGCTTCAACCTTCACATCGTGCGCAAGACAAAACTGTCTCAATTCTTCTTGATTCAGATGGGGATGCAATTCGACTTGGTTTACGGCTGGCACGATTGTTCCTGCTTCCATCACATCTTTTAAGTGATGCATCTGGAAGTTGCTTACGCCGATTGCCCTGACCTTTTTCTCTTTATAGAGTTTTTCCATAGCCAGCCACGAATCTACATACTTTCCCTTCACCGGCCAATGAATCAAATACAGATCAAGATACTCCAATCCAAGGCGTTTCAAACTCGCATCGAAAGCTTTTAGTGTTGTCTCATACCCTTGGTCTCTGTTCCACAGTTTTGTTGTTACGAAAATTTCTTCTCTGGGAATACCGCTCTCCCGAATAGCCTTGCCCACTCCTTCTTCGTTGCCATAAGCAGCTGCCGTATCGATAAGTCTGTATCCGGCTTTAAGAGCGGATTTCACGGATTGTTCGACTTCGTCGCCCTCCCGGACCTTGAACACGCCCAAACCAAAGGCGGGCATAGTCACACCATTATTTAATTTCACCGTATCTTGCAGATGTGTAATCATACTATCCTCCAAGCTTTCTGATTGTTATATGCTAAGAATATACGTAAAGTAATATAAAACGTCCATTTCATGACTATCACAGAGAGATTTTCATAATATGTTAGAATTGACAACATCATCTTGATTATCCATAGTTACAACATCACATGGGAAAGGATAGTGACATGAAAGGATCAGTAGTAGTTACCGGTGGAAGTCGCGGCATTGGAAGAGGCATTTGCATTCAACTAGCCAAGACTGGTTATTCAGTGGTCGTAAATTATGTGAATAATTCTGATGCTGCGATGGAAACGAAACGCCAATGCGAAGAATTAGCGATTGACAAAAATCAGAGGTTTGTCGCGCTGAAATGCGATATTTCAGATACATCGACACATAATCAATTTGTTCAAACCGTATTCAACGAATTCGATTCACTTGATGCGTTGGTGAATAATGCAGGCATTGCGCCGCGTCAACGCGATGATGTGATCCAGATGTCGGAAAAGTCGTTCAGAGAAGTCATGGATGTAAATCTTGTCGGACCGTTCTTCCTTACGCAAAGGTTTGCCCAAGAATGGCAAAAAAGAGAGACTTCTACTCAAAAGCACATCGTCTTTGTTTCTTCGATCTCCTCGACCATGGTCTCAACCAATAGAGGCGAATACTGTATCAGTAAAGCCGGTATCTCGATGGCCGTGTCATTGTTTGCAGCACGCCTCGCTTCTGAGCATATAAATGTCTATGAAGTCAGGCCGGGTATAATAAAGACAGATATGACAAGTACGGTTATTGATAAATACAACCGAATGATCGATGAAGGATTGGTTCCCCAGCATAGATGGGGATATCCAGAAGATATCGGCAAGACAGTACAGGCATTGATTGATGGTTCGATGCCTTTCTCAACCGGATCGGTGATCGATGTCGACGGAGGGTTACACATCCCTAGACTGTAGGTTCGAAGAAAGTTTCTTCACGGAATTCAGTCCACATTCGTTCAAACCAGAATTCTTGAGTCGGAACTGGTCGGCAATTAATAAAATGCCCGACCGGTGATCCGTGTCCGTCATCGACTACAATTTGAATTTTCTCCCGAAGCTTTTCATTTTCTGGTTGTACCCGGTACATATCGAGTTGCGGGTGAACGGCTTTCCCTGATTCATCTGAGACCACGTACCCTCCCCTGCTACCACCCCCGTTGGCAAGGTAATGCTCAACAGCAAAAAGATAATAGTGTTGAGCGATAAGCATATGCCTTAGTTTCAAGGCTTGCGGCAACATCATCAAAGGAATTGATGCGTCTAACGGGATAGATGATTCAGGAGTATTGGCCTGGGTTATTGCCCGGCGGACTTTTTCGAGAGACCGGATAGGACCGGCAGCTGTCGACATTCGCTGTCGGAAAGCAAGACGGATTTGTTCAAGATAGCTTTTTGCCTGTTCGATGCGAGTACCATGTGAAACAGCATGCTCAACCCAATTTTTAGCTAAGGAAACAATGTCTCGGACCTGAGACTTCACCTGTTCAACAAAGTGAAGTACATCAATCGGTCCATGATTCGAATATCCCATGATCCTGGTTGCAGCCCTGATGGATCCCACCTGCCCAGAATTCAAAGCACTTCCGCCCGGACGCTTCACCCCATGGCTTCCATTTACTTCTCCAACGGGATAAAGATGTTTTACTGACGTCGATTCCCACCAAATATCGGCAGCAAGTCCTCCGTTGTTATGTTGTGCACAAAGGGAAATTTCCAACGGTTCGCTCCATACATCGATGCCAAGATTCTCGTAAAGCTCAATCGCCTTGGGATTCAGTATGTCAAGCCGTTCAATCGGTCGTTCTTTCCAAGCATTGGAATTTTGTAGATATGAAAGAGCCGTGGCATCAACGACATCGACGGAAAAGGGTGGCCAACCGATTTGGCCGGTAGGATTGTTGAGGAAATCAAGAAAAACTCTTCGCTTCTTTACAAATATTTCATGATATACCAGCAGATCGATCAATGATGAACCATGGTACTCAAGATTAGAGGAATTGAATGGCCATTGGTAACCTTTAAGAAAAATCGCCCCAGTCAGTTCCTCCCAATCATTAAAATATGATGAAAGGAAATCCTGCTCATCATTGCCATCCTGATCGGTACTGTAATAACGGGGCAATACCTGTTGATAACTTCCGGATAGGTTCCAGCGTACTTTTGTGGAAGCAAGACCGAATTGGGATTCGGTGAGATTTGCCGCCTCCGCTCCAATTTCCAACGCAAGGCCGATTCCTCCCGAATGTACCCGAGGGTATACCGAAGAAGCATAGAATCCGGCCGGGCCGCCCACTCCGAACACGACATGATTGGCTAGCGCCAGTGAAAAACCCATGCTTTGATTCTCTAGATGTACCGTATCCTGTACAAGCGCACCAAGCATGGTATTGTTCTCATCGACTAATAAGCGCACAACCGAATTATGATCAAGGTATGGGATGCCACGTCGATTGACTTCCTCCCAGAGTTTCTCAACCATGGAATTACTCGTATATGGACCAATTGACGTGCCTCTGCTATGTGGATCATGGTCAGTCTTGTATCCGGTGTACCCACCGTACGTGTTATGGGGAAACGGAACGCCTAAAGCGATCAGATTATAGAAAGCGCGCAATGATACCATGGATTCGACCAATGCAATATCCCCATGCATCGACCCCCCTTCAAGATAGGTGTTTGCCATCTCATAAGGTGAATCGGCAACCGTACTGGAATCATTGAGCCGGTAGTATGTCTGCTTATCGGAGCCGGTATTCCGTGAAGTCCCGCCCTTACTGTTATCTGTGACAATCAGAATATCTTTGCATCCTAAGCGATTAAGATGGATCGCACAAGAAAGAGAAGCAGCTCCGGTGCCCACAACCAATACGTCGGTGTGAATTATGGGAATGGACAAGCCTTCGATCTCGATAGTCTGAATGGATTTTGGCATCTGATTTTTCCTTTGACCGCCCGGATTAAGCAGATTTGTTATGTACGAAAAATGCACCTGACTTTTTCTTGACGTACCATGTGTTTGGAACACCCTGAGCAAAGCTTACAATAATCGACCGCAAGTCCTTGATCTATTTTTGCAGGAAAGTGCGGATCGGCAAGGGATTGCCTGCCCCATCCCACAAAATCAGCATCGCCTCTGGCAAGATTCTCTTCCGCTGCTTTGATCGATTCTTCCAGTAATACGGTGTAGGCGGAACCGAATATCTTCATATCCTGAGCCAAACTCTTCGCACGTCTGGCGTATCTGAACTGCTGTAGGTATAACCACCGGGAAGTAGCTGTCGGCCTGCCAATTTCTGAAGTAACACCAGGGATACCTGCAGTTACATTGAGGTAATCCAATTTCATATGTGCCATGATACGAATCACCTCATCCATTTCGGATAAATCTTCCACCACATCGTCAGCGGCAACAGTTCCGCAGCCTCCCCGTATCCCTTCATAATAAGAAATCCTGCTTCCCAATATGAAATCGGCTCTTTGTTGGTTTTCCCGAATCCTGGCGAACCCTTCCCTGAAAAAACGGGTTCTGTTCTCAAACGAACCGCCCCAGCGGTCATCTCTGATATTAGCCGGTCGGAGTATCTCACCACCGAGATATCCATGGCACATTTTAAAGTCGATTCCATCAGCTCCGGCAAGTTCTGACAATCTTGCAGCTTCGACAAACTTATCCTGAATCTCTTGGATTTCATCTGTAGTCAACAAATGCTCGTCGGGTGTGGGAGCGTACAAAGCGGTTGGCCGTGAAAATGCTTTCCCACTTTTTCGTCCGGAATGGGTGATTTGGAAAATGACCAACGTATCCGGAGCAATAGCTTTTATTGCATCTATCAGTTTGGTCAGGCCTGGCACATTGTTACTATTGATTACCAATTGGTCTTTTCTTGCCAGTGCGGCTGCATCCACTGTCAATGCTTCCACAATGATGATACCCCAACGTCCCGCAGCCAACTGTCGATAGCGTTCCAACACATCAGCAGAAACCGCACCATGATCGGAATCGTTTCCTTCCATCGGTTGAGAGACAAACCGATTGATAGTCTTGAACGGCCCGATGATCCCCGGTGAAAAAAGATGAGTATTTTGTTCTATCACGATGCAGCCCCCTATTGCCATAATGTTGTTTCGAATTCATTGGTTGTAATTAGGTTATATCTTAAAATCAAATTTGGTACAAACCATATCGCAACCGTCCTTAGCATAACTTTCTTTCGCTTATTGATACAAGTATCATTATCTCGGAATTATCTATCAACCTAAGTCTCCCCCACCATATGCATCGACATGAAATCTTCAATCGCCTTGCTTGTTTGGAAACGTATAGGTCGTTAGAAAATTCTACCAGTTCCATTTAAGAGCGGTATAAAAGGCATTGCCTGTTATGTGGCCCATATGATAACATGCTCTTGTATATAAACTTTGTTTATCGATATATCATTATCTTTACACATGGTTTTATATTGGATTTCATCCTTTGAAATTCCCCTTCTTGGGAATAAGATATATAAATTTTCATAGGAGATGTGTATGAAAAAAAGATTCTGGGCTTTTGCGATTGTCCTTGTACTTGTAGTAGTAATCGGGTTGACCGGATGTGGCAAAAAGGCTGAAGCCCCAACTCAGGCTGCTGCCCCGGCACCCACCACAACAACCGTAGCCCCTGCCGTTCAACCAGCAGTAACCCAACCCGCAGCACCGGCAATTGACAAGGATGCGGTTCTTGTTACAGCAGCAAAAGATTTCTTCGCTCAAATTGCACAGAGCAACAACATGATTTCTGCGAAAGATCTCAAGACCATGCTGGATGATAATCCACAGGCAGTGTTTATCGTAGATATTCGTAGCGGTGCGGATTTTGAAGCTGGCCATATCGAAGGTGCATTCCACAGCGATTGGGCAAAACTTGGTGATGTGATGGAAAAGATTCCCCAAAATAGGCAGGTCGTGGTTGCATGTTACTCAGGACAAACCGCTGGACAAGCTGTGGCGACTCTTCGCTTTGCTGGTTTTACCAATGTTAAATCTCTTCAGGGTGGTATGAATAATGGTTGGAAAGCTGCTGAGCTGCCAGTCACCGGAACCGGAGCAAATGAATTGTCAGCCCGAGCTAATGTTTCTTCTCCTAAGGATGCAGAGCAGGAAGTGCTATGGGAAGCCGCAAAGGCAAATTTCGTGAAAGTCGGTACCGATGGTAACAAAATCATCAAAGGTCAGGATGTTAGCGACCAACTTGATGTAAATCCAAAAGCCTTCAAGGTCTTTGATATCCGTTCACAGGAAGCATTTGATGCTGGTCATATCGCCGGCGCAGTTTTCGTTCCTTGGGCACAATTTGGCGGTCAGCTTGATTCATTGTCCAAGAGTGACAAGATCGTTATCGCTTGTTTCTCCGGCCAGACTTCAGGCCAGACTGTCGGGATTCTCAGAACATTGGGTTATGATGCATATTCTCTCTCATCCGGCATGACCGCTGGATGGATCAATGCAAATCTCCCAGTTGTCACAAAATAAATTTAATGAATCAGGGGAGATTGTGTTTGTCACATTCTTCCCTGTAATTGGAAGTTGATGGGGTCTGGAGGCTCCCGCGGTCTTCAAAACCGTTGGCTGCAACTATTGCAGTGGTAGGTTCGATTCCTGCCTCTTCCGTAAGCACAAGGATAAATTATCTGAATTACCTCAAGTGGAAACAATAGTTTCCGATTCTCAACTTTCTCATTGGATCAGAATTCTCGGGAGACCGAGAGTTGTCGATGTTGTGCGTTCAGTGCTACACGAGATTCGTGGGATGATATTGCACGGCCAAAGCATCGATGGCATTCAGGCAATTATTGATCAAGTGGCACAAGTTTGCCAATCGAGTGAACGAATGCATCCTATACGGGTGGTAAACTGCAGCGGCATACTTATCCATACCAACCTAGGTCGATCACCGCTTTCTGAATCGGTGTGGGATGCAGTTAAAGAAGCAAATTGCCGGTACACCAATCTGGAGTTTAACCTTTCCACTGGTAAACGTGGTAATCGAGCCGATATTTCATCGGATTTGCTTCATCACATGACAGGATCGGAAGATGCGATCGTCGTCAATAACAATGCCGCTGCTCTTTTCTTGTTACTCGCCGCAGTCGCGAAAGGAAAACGTGTGTTGGTCAGTCGTGGCGAATTGGTCCAAATCGGCGGTGGCTTCAGAATTCATGAAATAATGCAACAATCTGGAGCTGAGTTGGTGGAAGTCGGGACAACCAATATAACTACGGTCTCGGATTATGTGAATGCATTGGACGAGAACACTGCAATGGTACTTAAGGTTCACAGAAGTAATTTCAGCATCCATGGCTTTACTAATGAAGCATCAGTAGACGAACTGGCCAAGGCAATCGGAAGACGAGCGATATTGGCTGTTGATCAGGGATCCGGAGCTCACGACAACTCGGTTCCGGGTGAGATCAGTACGAGGACATTGTTCAAACAAGGTGCCGATATCATTACATTTTCTGGAGATAAGCTGATTGGTTCGGTACAAATCGGCTGCATATGTGGTAAGACAAAGATTGTCAAACAGTTGGCTAAACATCCGTTGTATCGAGTACTCAGACCTGGCAAAACAGTTCTCAGCATATTCGAACACACCTTAATCGATAGATTAAATACTATCCCAAGTGTTCCCGGGTCTTTTTTCAAACGCTCCATGAACGAACTGCGAGAGATGGGAAATAGTATCATCTCGATTACCGGCAACGAACAACTGGCGCTTGTCGAATCTCCGATGGCTTTTGGAGGAGGTAGTGACCCTGAGGGCGAGTACCCTAGCGTTGCGATTAAAATTGACAGCCTCCATAATCCACATCAAATCCTAAAGATGTTGCGTGACAGGCCAATTCCGATTATAGCGATTATCATTGATTCAAAAGTGCATCTGCATTTGGCTGCGGTGTTCGATGATGAGATTACCATTATTGCATCGGCTATTCGCGATGTATTGAAGGATCTTGCGTGTATCTGATTGGAACAGCAGGTCATGTAGACCACGGAAAGACTACGTTAGTAAAATTTCTGACCGGTAAGGACACCGATAATCTCAAAGAAGAAAAACGGCGCGGATTGACCATCGATCTCGGATTTGCTTCTTTTTATGGTTCCGATGGCATGCAGATCGGAATCATTGATGTTCCGGGACATGAGCGTTTCATTAAAAACATGGCCAGCGGTGCATGGGCGTTGAACTGTGCTCTTTTGCTTGTTGCGGCAGATGACGGATGGATGGCTCAAACCGAGGATCATGCATTGATATTGAAAGGTATGGGAACATCCGAGGTCTTACTGGTCATCACCAAGATTGATCTGGTGAGTTGTGAACGGTCACATGAAGTTGAACAGCAGGCCTTATACCGCTGTAGCCAGATTTTTAACAAACCATGCGATTCAATTAAAATTAGTTGCCATAAAAATATCGGTTTGATCGAACTGACATCTAAAATCAGCATGTTGGTAAAAAAAGCCGATGAGAGAAACTTCCCGTCCTGCATGTATATCGACAGGACGTTTACCCTATCCGGAACAGGAGTGATTGCCACCGGTACGCTGATGGGCCAATCGATACATGAAGGGGATGAGGCGACGTTGCTTCCCGGTAATGAAATTATCAAAATCAGATCAATCCAGCAGTTCGACAAACAAGTAACCACTGCTTTTCCCAATAGTCGCACGGCACTGAATATCCAGTCAGTGAAAAACGATCGGGTAAGCAAAGGGATGTGTATCACTCAATCACCGTCTCTTTTGCAAGTTTCGAAAGAGATTTTAGTGCTTGTTCGGCCTCCAAAAGAAACAGAATCGTTACATATTAGAAATCATCAAGAAGTTGGGATTGCTTATGGGACCCGTCATTCACTTTGCCAACTGCATTTCATATCTGATGGATCGGATAAGATAAATCGGAAGACTGTCGTTGCGAGACTGGTTACACAGGATGAAGGCATCTGGTTTTGGAAGCAGCGGCTAATTGTCTTTCAACCTGGAAAAAGTACCGTGCTTGCATTCGGAACAATCGTCTGGAGCGTTTCCGGAACTCCAAGTATGTATAAAAAGATAGCACGACTTATTTACGAAAGAGAGAATATTCTTGATGAGATTGATGAACAGGGATATCTAGCTCTTGTCATTCATGGATTTTTCAATTGCAACCGGAAACTAGAAGAGTCTATCGTGCTGTGTGGTGAACGATACGATGCCTTTGGCACATGGCTCATCAAACGATCACTGCATACGGTGATTTCCAAACAAATAATCGACATGGTTACTACTTCAGGAAGAATCCCCTTAGTTGATCTTAAAAAACAATTATCGATTGACGATGCGGTCAGTGATGTGATCATTCGCCAATTGCTTACCAAGGAACTCATACGAAGAAAGAATTCGTTGCTGTGCCCGGTCGGTAAAGTGAAGATCACCATTTCTCCTCAGGCTGAGACATTATTAGGGAAAATAACCGCGAAAGGAATGTTCGGTTATGAGATCAAACTGCTGAGCAGGGAAGAAAAACAAACACTTGGTGAGTTATTACGTGACGAACAAGCCATTATCATCGGAGAAATGTTCGTCTACTCATCCGAGATATATGTAACGATTGTTAAAAAGATCATTGGGCAAAAGAAGAAAGGAGATCTGTTTTCGATTGCGGATGCGAAACAACATGTCAATCTCTCGAGGAAATACATGATTCCTTTGTTGAATAAGATGGAAGAGCAGAAACTTGTCGCTAGAATTGGCGATATGAGGAAAATATTATGAATGATATAGCTTAAGAAAGAGATTTTTCCAAATGGAGATTGCCTTATCGATATGAAATGCTATAATAGCGTAACGATACATTTATTAGGTTTGTGGGGAATTTATGAGCAACAAAGAGAAAAGAACTGCATCGTATTGGCTTTTTTGGGGCTTGGCACTGATTGTTGCCTTCATGTTTAGTGGCTGTTCAAAAAAAAGTGAACCAAGCCAGACCATGGCGGTAACAGCCAGATTTACCAGCCCTGTTGAAATCGAAAGCCAACCGAGTGATAAGTGTATTGCTTGTCACACAAAAACTCACCCGATCACCAAGCTTGCTTCCGAACCTGTCGCATCAAGTCATGGTGGGGAAGGTGGGTGAGGCCCGTCTGCGCCGGAGTTTTCGGCGCTAGAAAAATATCAAGTATCTTTTGAATTTCTCGAGACCGCCCACGGCCAGCTCGGCTGTGTTACCTGCCATGGCGGACCTAACAGTGAAATTTATACAGAAGCACATATCGGTGTGAATCCATCGCCTTCTGCTGATACGAATGGTATTTGTTCAAAATGCCATTCTGAAGTCACAGAGACGTATGAGAATTCGTTACACTATACTGTCCGCGGGTTTTCAAATTCATTGATTAATTTTGCCGGAGATAAAGACGCACTGGCTGACGCCCATGAGGGTCTTGGCGAGGTGTGGAACCTTAACTGTATGAATTGCCATGCTTCATGTGGAGAATGCCATGTGAGCAGACCAAGCAATTATGCGGGGGGACTGATCAACAAGCATGAGTTCTTTAGTACTCCTCCGATGGATCAGACATGTTATGGCTGTCACGGTGCGCGTAATGCCGGTGAATTCATGGGAACGGTAGGATATGCGACCGACGTGCACTTTGATGCAGGAATGACTTGTGTCGATTGCCATACGGTCGACAATTTCCATGGTACCGGAGAAGCATATGCATCGATGTGGGATAAACCCGTACTTCCAAGTTGCCTCGATTGCCATGAAAATGCTGTTCCCGGGAAATCAGAGATTGTAGCCCACAATGTCCATGGGACTAATCTTTCTTGCCAAGTATGTCATGCTAGTGCAAACCAAAACTGTTTCGAATGCCACGTCTCCATCGCTGAAGATCGGCAGAGCCTTTCAAGTAGCTCGGAAATGAGAGTCCTCT
The DNA here is from genome assembly GCA_012523305.1 of Spirochaetales bacterium. Classification (GTDB taxonomy): domain Bacteria; phylum Spirochaetota; class Spirochaetia; order Sphaerochaetales; family Sphaerochaetaceae; genus JAAYDK01. The sequence goes on along the minus strand of JAAYIV010000146.1, from coordinate 17,763 downwards.
TTAGAATCGGACTCAATCCGAATCCGACTGAAGAGCGTCCGTATACATATGTGGCATTACGCCATATCCCGACGACTGCGGAATCATTCATTGAAGCGGGAGAAGATTTATTGGTTAACTTCGATGAAAGTTCCAACTGGAAGTACTCTCCATCTCATAATATCCAAAAGTCCACATTCCAGAACGAAAGCTGTGATTCGTGCCATGGCAATGACAGGATATTCTTACGAGAGTCAGATTTGAGACCGACAGATAGCAAAGCTACCAGTCTTGTTGTTACGGGAGCCCCGCCAGCCCTTAACAACTGATATGCGTAGCCGGAATTACCATAAGAATGAACCGGAGCTATTGTACTCCGGTTCATTCTTTGTATATAAAGGACCTACATGAACAGAATTGTTAAAAAAATATATTCAATAGTCTCTTCCTTGGGTGTAGCCATTGTTTTATTGATCCTGATTGCTCTATATATCATTATCGGAACACTTATCCCTCAGCACATGGATGCAGCGTATTACACTCAGAGATATAAAGATGTCGGCAAGTTTTTAATAGCAATGTCTTTCGATGATGTGTATGCGTCTGCGATTTTCATCGTTCTTACGATCCTATTTTCAATTAATCTGATCACCTGTACCATTACATCTCTTCGCGGACAGTTCGCACAATCGAAAAAAACATTTTCTCCAGCGACAGCTACGCATGGGCATCGCATCGAACAAATACCTTTGGATGATGCTCGTGCCTATTTTCAAAAACGCCACTATCAGATCGAACAACAAGATATAGGATTTACGGCGAGTAAATATCGATGGGGAGTCCTCGGGGCTGCTATCACTCATATCGGTATACTGATTATGATTCTCGGGGGTGTTATCGGCGCCATGACAGCCCAAGAAGCTTCTGTGAATCTTCTTCCGGGAAATGAAGTTTCGTTCGACGAGAAACAATTTGTACTTCGCCTTGATGATTTCAACATCGAATTTGATGAGAATGGAAGCATCTCTCAATATGTCAGCGATATCACCATTATCGATGAAGACAAGACGGAGCTGAAAAGAACAATGTGGGTTAATAATCCGGTATCACATAAAGGAGTCAAGTTTTATCAAGCAAGTTATGGATGGATCAGTTATCTCACGATCACTGATAGGGAAACGAAAGAGATCGTAGATGAACAGTACCTTAGAAACAATTCAAACTACTTTCATCAAGATTCACATCTCACGATTTATTTATTCAAATATTTCCCTGAGTTGGCGATAGGAAACGACCAGCAGCCAATCAATCTTTCAGAGCGAGAAATCAATCCTCACTATGCCGTGATTTTATATGAATTTGGCAATCCGATAGGATCCTACATCGTAGGCCCTCAGGAGGTGATTCCATACGGTCAATATGATATTAGTTTCGTCCATTCTCAAACATATACGGGGCTTCTATTTAGGACGGATCCAAGTTTTGTCGTGGTTTCACTGGGATTCATCTTCATAGTACTGGGAATGGTCGTCAGTTTCTATCTCTATCCCCGGTTTGTCAGTTTCACCGATGGAGTGTTGATAACGTACAGCAGGAAGAATAATTGGGTGTTTGCCCAATCGGTCGCAAGACGCCTTCAAGGCAACATTGCTGATGATAAGAAGGAATAATCATGGATTTGGCATATTTTGAGAATTTTACATTTACTATCGCATTCGGTCTTTATGTGGTTGCTGCCATTTTGTTTCTCCTTTTTCTCTCTAAGTTGAGTAAGAAAGTTGAGAAGCCCGCTCTCATCGCCACCAGTGCGGGTGTATTATTCCATACGATTGCAATGGTGTTTCGTACCATCGGAGCAGGTCGTTTACCACTAAGTAACCAATATGAATTCGCCATGAGCTTCGCATGGGGAATCATTGTATGTTTTATCGTGTTGTATGTGATCTATAAATTTGCAGCAATCGGGTCGTTTGTGCTCCCGTTGGCAATTTTGGTAATGGGGTACGCTGCGATGCAATCCAAGACAATCAAACCATTGATGCCCGCATTACAAAGTTATTGGCTCACATTCCATGTCGGGACAGCCATATTATCGTATGGATCCTTTGCGTTATCTTGTGCATTGGCAGTCATTTATTTGATAGATGTGAAAAGACCAGAAGGGAAGAGCATACTTAAGGATCGAGAAATCAGTGACATGCTCGCTTATCGTGTAATCGTCTTTGGTCAACTGATGCTGACGGTCGTAATTATTTCCGGTGCGATATGGGCACAAAAAGCTTGGTCACGTTATTGGGCTTGGGATCCGAAAGAGACATGGTCATTGATTACCTGGATTATCTATGCCATATATCTTCACCTAAGATTGAGACGCAACTGGAGAGGTAAACCAGCTGCTTGGTTTGCAATTATCGGATTCGCTTCTGTAATTTTCACCTTCATCGGTGTAAACATTCTTCTTCCGAGTCTCCATAGCTATGTTACCTGATGCGACGATACTTCGGGTAGAACGGTCCGACACAGAGACTGTGATTTACACATATCATGTGGTTAAACAGCACCGATTGCGGCTTTCATCACCACTTCTTGATTAGCTTCCCCAATCGGGATATCAGCGGTGATGGCTCCTTCATGCATGACCAATATCCGGTCGGCAAGATTAAAGATTTCTTGCAATTCCGAGGATACCACAATTATTGAAATATCCTGATCTGCGAGAGTAGCGATGATATTGTGAACTTCTGCCTTCGCCCCCACATCTATTCCACGGGTCGGCTCGCATAAAATCAATAATCTTGGCGTAACTGCCAATGCTTTGGCAATAACTATTTTTTGTTGGTTGCCTCCAGATAGGGTCTCTACTATCTGCTCCCTTGAGAACACTTTAATTTTTAACTCATCAATATAATGATCGGTAATATCATATTCGTCTTTATTGCTGATTAATCCGAATAATCTTTGGAGTTTCCGATGGATGCACATCGTTGTATTTTCTCGCACAGTCATCGGAAGCACTAGCCCCATATTCTTTCTGTCCTCGGGCAAGTAGGCAATTCCCGCAGCAATGGCATCTTTCGGGTGCCGGATAATCAATTCTTTCCCATCCATCAGAATGGTACCTTCACTTTTCTTTTCTGCCCCGATAATTAATCGTGCAAGAGCGGAACGTCCTGAGCCAACCAATCCTGCAAATCCAACAATTTCCCCTTTTTTGATGTTAAAGGATGCTTTCTTGATTTTATTTCCACATATCCCTTTCACTTCCAATAGTATTTCATCCGAGGGGGCTTGTGTGCGTTTTGTAAAGAAATTATGGATCTCTCTCCCAACCATCAACGAAACCAATTGATTCTTTGTCGCATCTGAAGTAATCACATTCCCGCAGTTCTCTCCGTCTCGCAGTACAACGATCCTATCGGTCACTTCCAATACTTCTTCGAGCTTATGGCTGATGAAAATGATGGCGACACCACGTTCCTTTAATGTACGCATGATAGAAAAAAGCGTGGTGATTTCTTTGCTTGTCAACGCCGATGTTGGTTCATCCATGATCAGAACTTTCGTATCATATGCCAAGGCTTTGGCGATCTCGACCATTTGTTGCCTGGCGACATTAAGCTGTGACACCTTTATATCAGGCTCTATATCAATATGCAACTTTTCAAACAACTCTTTAGCTTTCTTTCTTGTCTGGGTAAAAGAGAAGAACCCTTCTTTCGTTCTGTTTTCGTTCCCAAGAAATAAGTTTTCCATTGCTGAAAGATTGGAACAGAGGTTGAATTCTTGAAAAATTATGTTTATTCCACGCTCATATGCATCTCGCGGGCCAGTAAGATGTATTTCTTCTCCTTCATAATAGATCGACCCACAATCCTGTTTGTATACCCCGGTTAGGATTTTCATTAGAGTGGATTTACCAGCACCATTTTCTCCTAAAAGGCATACGATCTCTCCCTTCTTGATACTAAAATCAACATCACGTAAAGCTCTCACTCCTGGAAATTGCTTGGAAATTTGCCGCATCTCAATAAGAAATTCAGCCATCATGACACCTTCCTATTTTTAATACGGTCTATAACGGCTGCAAGTATTATTATCAAGCCCATTATGGCTGTTTGCCAATAGGCTGAGACTTTCATCAACACGAGTCCATTCCTGATCACACCCATGATGGCAGCTCCGATAAGGACTCCGACCACACTACCCGCTCCTCCTTGAAGAGAAGCTCCACCGATTACAGCAGCTGCGATTGCATCCAACTCCCAACCATCTCCACTAGATGTTTGTGCTGAATTGAAGCGTGCAACCAGCATGATACCGGTAATCGCTGCCATTAGCCCGGATATCGTATATACAAGGCACTTAATTTTCTTGACATCAATTCCGGATAAACGGGTTGCTTCCTCATTTCCGCCGATTGCATACACACGTCTACCGAATACCGTTGAGCGTAAGAAGAAATGTACGATAATCGAAACAATCACCATGATAATCACAGGGAGTGGAATACCAAAGGCATCTCCTTGGCCTAATGCCAATATCCGGTCATCAATATTCTCAACCGGCCAACCTTTCGTGATAATCCAAATGCTTCCTCTGGCGACACTCAACATCCCCAATGTGACGATGAAAGGCGTGATGCCAACATACGATACGAGCAATCCGTTAATTGTCCCTACTGCACATCCAGTTATCAGACCAATAACTATCGCCAACAGATAGTGCATGCCCGAGGCCATGCAAAGACCACTTATCACACCACTGATACCGATGATCGATCCCAAAGAAAGATCAATCCCTCCAGTAAGAATTACGGTGAACACACCAAGAGCCGCAATGGCGACGAAAGAGATTTGGCGAGAAACTCTATAAATATTTCCTGATGTCGCGAACTGAGGCGCAACGATAGTGATAACAAGCATGATACCTAATAACGCAAGAAAAATCGCGGATTCTCTCATTCGGAGAGTTCTTTGTATAAAACGCTTCGTACGCGTAGAAAATGGTTGTTTATCCGTAGATGTATGTACTTTTTCAGTTATCATTCTCGCTCCTTAAGCATGCTGGGCAGAATCTGCCCAGCATCCACGTAAAGTACTGTATTGGCTTACTGCTGGAGTTCAGCCTTTACTTGAGCCATATAGCTGTCAACATTGTCTTTATTTACGATTATCACACCAGTATCGATTACTTTCGGAATCTCTTTGCCATTCATCATGTCCAAAAGAATTTCTACTGACATCCAACCCATCTTGTAAGCTTTCTGCACAAGGCAGAAATGAACTGATCCATCTTTGATTCCAGTAATTGTTTCTGCAAGATCATCAAATCCTCCGACAATGATCTCACCGGCACGCCCTTGTTCTTTCAAGACTGTCGCTGCAACAGGTGCGCCATAGGCTTCAACACCAAAGATCGCATCCAGTTCAGGATACGTCTCGAGCAGAGCTTCGGTCTTATCGACACCTTCAGCAAAATCAGCATGGTAATCTTCAAAAGCGATAACTTTTACATTAGACTTTGCCGCAGCTTCTCTGATTCCCTCTTGCCGTTCGTTGAGGTTTGGAGTCAGCCCTCCCTGAATAATCGCCATGTTTCCCTTTCCGCCCATTAATTCAAACAGATATTCAGCAGCAGTAACCCCGGCTTGTTTGTTCACTGTTCCGATATAAGTCGCACGATTGGTATCGGGAGCATCCGCATCGAAACATATGACCTTGATTCCAGCGGCGATTGCTTCGTCGATAACCGCCATCAAACCTTTGTTATCAACTGCAGATATCGCGATGCCATCAACACCTCTTGCAATCAAATCTTCAATTACTTTTACTTGAAGCGCGATATCTAGTTTTGGCGGGCTTTCAACTTCGATATTAACTCCGTACTTTGCACCGGCATCTTGAAATCCCTCGATACACGGTTCATAGAATGGATGAACCAGTTTCGGTACCATAACGAATGTTGGTTTTTTCTCCCCAGTTTCTTTAGCTCCGGCTGCGAAGAGCAATGATCCGATCATCATCACGATCAGAACGAGTACCAATGCAACTACCCTCTTCTTTCCCATACAAATCCTCCAATTTTTTTGATACGGTATCACACATGTGAAACCGTCTGGAGTGAAATCAAAGACCTCTCTCCATATTATATATTTAATTAGGAAGCAAATGTAGCTTAAATTGTCAAATGTTATAAAAAATGCAATACTCAACCAGGCAACAAATATCTACTCTTTTGCGTAAATCCAAACATTTGCCCCCAATTATTTCTGGTCAATTCTTCCGCAAGTTGGCAACGGTATCCAACGTAACGGCAAACAGCAGGACCAAACCTTTTGCTATTTGTTGATAATATTCACTGATATTTAGCAATATCATTCCATTGGATAGAATTCCCGTGATAAACACACCAACCAGCACGCCTAAAATGGATCCACTACCCCCGCGCATGCTCACTCCGCCTAATACTACTGCAGTGATAACATCCATCTCGAATGAAGTACCTATCTTCGGTTGTCCGGTATTTATCCGGGACAACATTATCAATCCTGCCAGACCGGTGAGAAATCCACTAATGATGTAAGCAATTGTTCCTACCCTGGCAGTTCTGATGCCAGCAAGCCTGACAGCTTCCTTATTACCACCCAACCCATAGATATAACGGCCGGTTTTTGTCCGGTTGAGAAAAACCCACCCGATTGCGAAGACAATCAACATTATTATCACCGGGATTGGAATTGGTCCAAGATATCCTTGCCCCAAGGTTCTAAATGCATCTGGGAGACCCCATATAGGCATTCCGGCACATAGCACATAAGCCAATCCTCGGAGTGAAATCATAGTTGCCAAGGTTACTATAAAGGCAGGGACCCCGACATATGAAATCATCACACCATTAATTAATCCGACTATGGCAGCTACTATCAATGTAATGACAGCAGCAGGGAATATAGGCAGACCGGCTTCGGTCATCAACTTCGCACCAATGATATTCACTATTGCCATTACAGATCCTACAGAGAGATCAATACCAGAAGTCAATATTACGCACGTCATCCCAACTGCTGAGATACCTAACATCGAAACTTGGCGTGAAATATTCATCAGATTACTTGCCGTAAGAAAAGAATCGGTAACTATTGAGAAGAACCCCGCAAGGAGAATCAGTACTCCCAAGATGGCATATTTCTTTATATTGTTCGATTTGTTAGCTCTCATACCCTATTCTCCCGATGCAAGACGAAGTACTTTGTCTTGCGTCGCCTCCTCCTTGGTTAATTCCCCAGTTATCACCCCTTCATGCATTACGATTATCCTATCTGACATACCTAACAATTCCTGCATATCCGAAGATATGAGAATAATTGCCTTCCCTTGGGAAGCCAGTTCATTGATATGTTCGTAGATTTCTTGTTTTGCCCCGACGTCGATTCCCCTTGTCGGTTCGTCAAACAGAATAATGTCGCAATCGGAGGTAAGCCATCTCCCGATGATGACTTTCTGCTGATTCCCTCCGGAAAGTTCTTTCACTTTTTTTTGTGTATTTGGAGTTGCGATCCTAAGTAGTTTAATCATGTATGTAGCAGCTTGTTCGAGTAAGGAAACATTGATCAATCCTAACTTAGAGACTTTATTAAATGAACTGAATGAAATATTCTCTTTTACTGATAATTCAGAAATTATCCCGTGCAATTTCCTGTCTTCAGGAACCAATCCGATTTTTAGAGTTACTGCGTTCTGTGGATGCCGAATTGATACTTTGTGACCGTTAATTAAGATTTGCCCGGCAGTTATCTGATCAGCTCCATACACAGCTCTAGCAAGCTCTGTCCTCCCCGCACCTACCAATCCTCCAAATCCTAGAATTTCTCCTTTGTGCAGCAAGAAACTTACATCTTTCAGACGAGTGGCAGTTGATACGTGAAGTACCTCTAGAATCTTTTCACCGATAAAATGACTCCTCTCAGGGTATGTTTCTTCTAACTTTCTATTTACCATGAGGTGGATTAATTCATCCTTCGAAGTATCCGAGGTTTTCAATGTGGCAATTTTCTTACCGTCACGGAATACAGTCACCCTATCTGACAACTCAAAGATTTCGAGAAGTCTATGCGATATGTAAATTATCGTAATGCCTTGGGCTTTGAGTCGCTTCACCAATGCAAACAGAGTATCGACTTCATGTATGGTCAAAGGAGCAGTGGGTTCGTCCATGATGAGCAATTTTGCTTTGTGATACGTAGCTTTTGCAATTTCTACAATCTGTTGATAGGCTACAGCTAAATTTTCAACCGGCAGCTTGGGATCCAGATCAACTTCGAGTGATTGAAGAATTTCCTTTGCCATTTTATTCATCTTATTGACATCAATCAGACCATTTTTTCGCGGTTCATTTCCTAAGAACAGGTTTTCTGCAATACTAAGTGCCGGGATCAGATTGAATTCTTGGTAGATAGCCGAAATTCCAAAATCGTTCATTGCTTCATGCGGTTCAAATCCATTACGAACCACAGAATCAATTTCTATACATCCAGAATCAGGTTGGATTGCACCGGTCAAGATTTTAATGAATGTTGATTTACCGGCACCATTTTCCCCGCAGATTGCATGGATCTCTCCGCTATAGAAATCCATGTCTACTTTATCGAGAGCAAGCACTCCGGGATATCGTTTTACTATTTGTCTTGCTGAGACCAGAATTTTTTGCTCGTCCATGACGCATTCCCTGTTTTGGAATTCACACCCGAAATTTCCGTCCGGATCGATTCGATCCGAACGGAATAGCTGTCATATCACCCCAAGATCACAAATATTTATCAACATTGGCAGTAGTAATGGCCTCATTTGGAATCTTTTGATGTGGCTCTACAGGCAATCCTTTTATAAGTTTGTAAAGAATATCCATTTCAGCCTTACCTGACTCATAAGGAGCCATACTTACTGATGCCCGTAACATCGAACCTGCTTTGATTAATTCCAAAGCCTGCGTGATACCATCGGTTCCTGTGATACAAACCTTTTCAGGATCTTTCCCGGCAGCTCTCATTGCTTCATAGGCACCAAGTGCTCCATCGTCATTCAGACAACCTATTACAGCAAGATCAGGATGGGCTTGAAGTAATGATTCAGTGACTGCCAAGCCCGTATCGGTTTGGAAAGCATCCTGTCTAGCGACCAAGACCGCATTCGGTGCTTGAGAAAGAATACCATCACGGACACCATCAATTCTTGGAATTACAAATGCGGTCGCATCATTTGCCAACAAGGCAAATTTTGCTTTTCCACCGAGTTTCTCTTTGATGAATGTACCAGCTACTTCACCTGCCAAAAATCCGTAGTTGTATTCATCATTCGCAAGCGATCCATCAGCACCTGCCAGCGGGTGAACGGTCGCCATGACCTTAATGCCCGCTGCCTGGGCTTTCTGGCAATACGCTTTACTTGCCTCTTCGTCTACACACGAAATCATAATTCCATCAACTTTTGCAGTAATGAGATTTTCCCAAGTACTGATTTCCTTAGCCGCATCTACCTGAAGATCAATTACTGTAAGCTTTACTCCAAGTTCTTTGGCCTTATCGGTTGCACCCTTAGCCTGGGTCGCCCAGAATGGGTTCCCTAGGTCATGGACCATGAATGTTACTTGTATCTCATCTCCAGCCGCTTCTTGTTGTCCGGCAGAAAAAACAGGAAGCGCACACATCAATATTGCCACTACAGCGACAATATTCATCAATGCCTTTTTTTTCATAGGTACCTCCTTGCGATTGACCTTGTTTGAATCGTAACATTTGACATAACAGATGTCAAGAATTAATTATAAAATAATTCATGCGTGTAATTCTTGAAATTGCCAATACTTGCAAAAAAAGAAAATCATAGAGAAAATAAACTGATAAATTAATACTGATCGTTATGTAAAAACAACGGACGTCAAATCACAAAAAAAAATACGACCGATACTTGCCTAGTAAAAGCATATCGATCGTTTTATCGTGTTGAATTATCGAATAAGCCTATTGTGTAATCCCATAGAGCTTTTTCACGTCCTCTTCGAGGCCATGAAGCCTTTCCTTCTCAAGCAGTGCGGCGACAGTCTTCGCAGACAATTCATCGATGACCAGGGTCTTGATGATACCTGTCTTAAGTGCTCCGACAACCGAATGAACTCGTCCCAATCCTGCTGATATCGCAATCACTTTCGGGATTCGTTTCATGTGATCGAATGGAATCGCGATGATACGACGCTGCACATCATTCTCGACATAGTTCCCGTCAATATCAAAATAACGGGCACACATATTCCCGACAGGAAGCTTCAAGGTTTTATCTGCTCCCATCCATTTTTCTTTATAAGGCTCGATGACGGGACTCCCGTCGAATTCTTCATCAATCGGCGGTGGACCTACCGAAAGAATCGCCAGATCAATCTTATTCCACAATGAACATATTTGTTTCATCGAACTACTTTTCATATACAGGTCAAAGTCTTCTTGGGTCGCTGGCAATGCCGGAGCATGGATAAAATGAGGTTGGGCATCCATCGAAGCAGCAAACACCCGCACTAGCTCGTTTAATTGAAACCTTGGCAAGTTTTTATTACTTCCACCCACCATCGGGACGATTCTTGACAAATTGTTCGTTCCTTTGGCGGTGAACGAACTCATGATCGAGTAGCATGTCCTTCCCCAGGATATCCCTACTGTTTCACCGTTAAGCATCTGATCATTGATAACTTCCACAGCCCTACTGGCTATAAACTCTCTTAAGACCTGTTCATCTTTCGATGAGGAAGGAACAACGACAAACTGAACATCTGGAAAATGTCTCTGCAGTTCCTTCGCCACAACCTTATTCTCTTCTTGGGGGTCATTGATCTTAAATTCAATTATCCCCATCCGTTTGGCCTCATTTAAAATTAATGAGACCAAGGCACGGGATATTTTAAGCCGTGAGGCTATCTCTTCTTGTTTTAACTGACTAAGGTAATACAGTTTGGAGACTGTTACCACCAAAGCTGTTTCATATCGTGCCACGTTACTCCTTCGGATTCCTTGCCGCTTGGCAAATCCATACTATTTATTTCGCAATATCGAAAAATTATACCACTATATTGAAAAAATCAAGTTTACTAAAGGCAATTACCATTCCAGAAATCTTGTAAAATATTAACAGCATTACAATAACTTAAATATTTTCTTTGAAAAGTATTAGAAATATCTGATCTTGGCTCTATCACACTCTGAATCCTCACCATCTTATTTGCAGCTTCTTCAAATGAACGATACAAACCAGCTCCTACGGCAGCAGCCATCGCTGCTCCCAAAGTTCCTATTTCTTCATTCTCCAAAATCTCCATCGGTTGCTGAAGAACATCTGCAAAAATCTGTACCCAAACATGAGAACGAACAGCTCCTCCTGACACACGATATTGTTTATTTCCATGAAAATGGGTTTTAAGCCGATCGATATGCATGCGATGTGAAAAAGCAACCCCTTCATACACTGCCGCGATTACCTGAGCTGTCGTATGCCATCCGGTTAATCCGAGAAATCCTCCGCTGGCGTTCGGACCGACGTTGCTACCATAGAGAAATGGCAAAAAAAGCAGATTCGAACTATCAGGATCGGTTTCCCGTACAAGCTTGTCACAGTGTTCATATAAAGAACCTTCAATGTGACTCTTATCAAGCATATGCGAAATGCACCATTCAAGGTTGCTAGCAGATGTCGGACTGCTTTCGGTAATAAGCCAATATCCAGGGATACAATAATTCGTACACCGGTATGGAGGGTCAGTCGATACAGGTACGGTAGAAATGCATTGATTGATACTCCATGTTCCTGCAATAATGCAAAACATATCTGACTTAGTGATGCCCATCCCGATGGAATTGGCATCAATGTCAAACATCCCCGCATATACCGGAGTTCCTTCTGCCAAACCGGTTTCTTGTGCACAGTATTTCGAGACGGAACCACAATAATCAATGGAATTCTTGATTGGGGGAAGCTTCTTTCTACAATCAAGCAGTTTGAAAAGCGCAAGAAGCTGGTCTGAATACTCACCTGAATGCGGATCAACAAAGTTAGTTCCGGAATAGTCCGTTCTTTCCGCCCAGATTTCCCCGGTCAGTCGATAACGAATATAATCCTTACACATGAGGATCCAAGCGATTCGTTCAAACGTATGTGGTTCATTGATTCTCATCCATGAAAGGATGGCGACTGGTTGGCCTGCCCAGACATCCTGACAACTGATAGATGATATTTCATGGGCCAATCCGTTAGCATACCAGTCTTGGACTATAGAATTCGCTCTTGAATCAGCTGATAGAATTCCTTTGCCAACCGGTTCTCCTTTTCCATCAATCGCATACAATCCGTTTCCATGCCCGGTTACTGCGATACCGATTATCTCTGATGGCGCCAGCTTTCCCTTCTCGAGTACTGAACGGATTACATCGCAATTTGTTTTCCATAATGCGTGCATGTCCCGTTCGATAAAGCCAGGCTTCTCAATTATCAGCGTAGTCTTTGCACCCGTAGTGGCTACCTCATGCCCGTACTCATCGTACAATGAGGCTTTGATCGCGGTCCCGCCATTATCAATGCCAAGCACGTATGTTCCCATGGCCCAATCCTTTTGACAGGTAGTCTGTAATAAAGCTTAACTTTTGCTATAACATTTGTCAACTAAGAAATATTATTTATTGCCCAGCCCCGTTTTCTTTAAGCACCCGATTGTTTCACAGCTCTCCCAACATGAAATCTAAATAGAAAGCTAAAAAACATAGTAATATTTTTAATCATCTTATTTTTTTTATTTATTTTATTATATAACTTTAAAAACAATTATATAAAAGTAATTCTTCACATATTCTAGCTTGACATCTGTTATAGCATATGTTACGCTATCAATCACAATGAAATATTAGTAGGAGAATCGTATGTACGAAGAGGAAAAGAAGCATGTTATTGAGACAGGAATCAAGTTGCATGAATACAAATTGATAAGCCTTTCCGGAGGGAACGTCAGTCTTCGAATAGAAGACCATGTACTGGTCACCCCATCAGGAATGATGTATGAAGATCTTGTCCCCGATGATATTGTCGTTTTGGATTTGCATGGGAACATCATAGAAGGTGAAAGGCGTCCTTCGGTTGATTCAATTGCCATTTTACATATTCTGAACCATATGCCGGAGGTTAGGGCGGTAATCCATACTCACCAGGTGTATGCGACAGCTGTGGGGCTTTTTTCGGATACGCTTCCAGCTGTGGTCACCACTTTGGTAAATGCGACCCTCGGTCCCGTGAGTGTTGCTCCGTTCAGTTCTGCTGCCAGCTTAGACATGGGGGTTGCTGCCGTAGAGTATTTAAATGGGAAAAGGGCTGTAATATTAAAACAACATGGTATAATCACGATTGGAGGGAATCTTAAAGAAGCGTTGTATGCGGCGGTGTATATGGAAGATGCCGCTAAAACATATTGTGTTGCCAGGTCAATTCGTGCGGTCCCTGAATTGACTCCGTCACAGATTCAAGACGCTGTGGATTCATTTATGAATTATGGCCAGATAACACAACCAAAAAAATAATTATTCAAGAATGGAGGTTTGTACATGGAATCATTGAAAGGTAAAACTGCTGTAATAACAGGTGTGGGTTCAGGTTTTGGGAAGGCCACGGCCGAGTTGTTTGCGAAACAGGACCAATGCAATCTAGTGCTTATGGACATCGATAAGAAAGCTTTGGATAATACGGTGAAACATTGTACTGATGCAGGGTCTAAAGTAATTGCTTTCCAAGCCGATGTGACCAAACTTGAGACATTCACCAAAGCGTTGGACGAATGCATGAAGCATTTCGGTAAAATAGATTTCCTGATTAATTTTGCCGGCGGGGCTGTCAAATGGGCTATGGTTGAAGAACTTGACGATGAAACCAATAGGAAGGTAATCGACCTTAACCTTACCAGCACCATTATGAGTTGCCGGACGTTCATGGCACAATTCAAGAAACAGAAAGAAGGAAAGATTATCAATGTTTCTAGTGTGTGCGATCGTAGATCATGGCCAGGTTTTTCTGTTTATTCTGCTGCAAAAGCCGGAATCAGGGAATTCTCAAGATGTCTTTACACCGAAGTAAGGCCGTTTGGTATCGGGGTCACGGTGTTGGTTCCGGGAGGTTCCAATACAGGATTCCAAAAAGCAGAAGGGCTGAACAAATTCGAATGGGATGAAGAACTGGCGGTGAGACCCGAGCATTTCGCTGATGCTTGTTATATGATCTGTGCACTTTCGAAAGGCGCTTGCGTATCTGAAATATGCCTATATGGGCTGGCACAGGATATTAGCGGCTTCTAATCTATTCATCTCATCCATAGAAAAGCACCTGTGATAGGTGCTTTTTTTTAGGATAGAAATTCTTTACGGACGTGCGAGTTGAATTTTGCTTGTAATGAACGAGTATGCTTTTGCCATCTCTTCGATTGGATCACTATGTGAATTTGCCCACATCTCAAGCAACAACAGGCCTTTGAATCCAATGTGTTTGATCTCAGCAAAGACTTGATCAAAATCTACGATCCCCTGCCCGAATGGAATGTCCCTGCATATTTTGGGCATTACGTCTTTGATATGGAATGCTGCGATATGACCTTGGGCAATCCTTAACTGTGAAGCCAAATCATTACCCATGGCGATGAGATTCCCAATATCAACATAGATTTGTAGAAACGGACTGTCAAAGTAATTGATATATTCCATTACTTTCGTCAGTGAATCAGTTGCCCGAGTCTCCATGTTTTCAATTGCAAGAACAATCTTAAGTTTCTGTGCTTCTGTGAGGGCGATTTCAATATGATGTTTGAAATTCTCACGTGTTGTTTCCGTGCTCTCTTCATTGTAAACATCATAACCCGCGACTTGGACTACTGATAGGCCAAGACGCGACGCCAAGCGGATTGCCTTGAGCAAAGTGTCCAGACCCATGCTTCGAATTGAAGGATCTGAGGCCCCTAAAGGGAATTTTCTCAGCCCGCTTAAACACATAGTGGGCACGCAGACATCATAAGTATTTTTTATAGCAAGAAAATCTTGACAAGTAGTTGCATCCCAATCCAGCCGAGCCAAGCGTTCATCTGACTCATCGATGGAAAACTCAATGAAATCAAAACCAATATCCCGGGCTGTTTTGAATCGTCGCTCCCAATGGTATTGTTTTGGAAAAGCTTTTTCATAGATACCCAGAAAGTACTCATTTTCCATCGAATCCACCTTCTTTCACACCAAAGTCACTGTATTTCAACCGCATATCGAGTCGTAAAGACTTCTCTTGGAGACAATGATCTTATTCCGGGTTTCTTATCAAAAGTTTCGGAAAATCCAATAGGATCGGGAGTTCCCCACCACGGTTCTATGCAAATGAACGGTGCTCGATTTGGTTTTGACCACACTGCGACGTTCGGAGCATCGAAAGACACTCTTATAGCTCGGAAACTTCTTGTTTTCCGGATACTGACAGATCGGGAGGCAACATCCTTTAGGATTAACGGCCCTCGATCAAATAGGGTCGAATTGAGAAATATGTGCTTGCTGTTATTGAACACAGGTTCGGTAACGGCTGAGATACAACCATCAACGAAAAAATATCTACTGTTTGCTTCCGGTTGTTCGAATTCAATATAATAATGTTCCAGTGAACCTCCAACAAACGGGAGATTGAACGCTGGGTGGGAGCCGATAGAAAAATACATGGTGTTGGTTCCGAAATTTTCAACTTGATAGGTAACAGTGATTCCTGTCATCTCCAGATTGAATAACACGGTCAATCTGAAATTGAACGGATACTGCACTCTGGTCTTATCATTAGCATGGAGCATGAACACCGCTCGGTCAGCACTTTTTTCTACTACGACAAATTCTGATTTTCTTGCAAATCCGTGTGAACCGAGTTGATATGTTTCCCCTTCGAAAGTGTAAGATCCGCCCGAAAGCCCTCCTACGATGGGAAATAACACCGGTGCAGAACCATTCCACCAGAACGGATCGCCGTTGAACATATATTTTGTACCGTCAATTCGATTGTCGAGACGTTTCAATTCAGCACCCATGCTGTCGATCGAAGCTGAATACAATGCATTTTCTAATTCAACAATCATACTTCCATCACCTTTCGCATTCGTTGGATCGTGGTAGTATAATCATCACTTCCAAATAATGCCGAACCTACAGTAAATATATTTACTCCGGCTTCTGACAACATATGGATAGTTTCCAGATTGATACCGCCATCTGCTTGAATCAATATATCACGACCGCTCGATTTGATGCTATCGGCTAAGGTGCGAATCCTCTCAGCTGAATTTGACAGTATCTTCTGACCTCCGAATCCCGGGTTTACGGTAAGCACTAATACATAATCAACATATTCCAATATCCACCGGAGTTGTTCGAAGGGAGCTGCCGGTCCAATAGCAACTCCGGGACGAACATTACATGCCCTGATTGTCTGGATGACCCTATTCAAGTGGCGAGTAGTCTCACAATGCACGGAAATGTAATCTGCACCCGCTTCAGCGAACATCTCAATAAACCGTTCAGGATTCTCGATCATGAGATGTACGTCCAGCGGAAGATCGGTTGTTCGTCTGGCAGCTTCAACAGCCAATGTTCCCATGGTAAGATTCTGAACAAAATGTCCATCAGTAATATCGAAATGAATCCAATCAGCTTTAGCTTTTTCAACATCTTCGATCTCTTTCCCGAGCTTTGTAAAATCTGCCGAAAGCACAGATGCCGCTATCATCTTCTGTGATTGCATAATTAATTCCACCAATCGGTTAATAACTACCCGTTCCCCGGCTTCCGGTTACTATCGCCACGCTGGAAACCGCTCCGATCCTTGTTGCTCCAGCTCCAATCATCGCCATCGCTTTATCATAATCCCTGACACCACCGCTGGCCTTTACTTCCATATCTTTGCCCACGACACTTTTCATCAAAGCAATGTCCTCTACGGTAGCTCCGCCTCCGCCGAAACCGGTGCTCGTCTTCACGAAATTTGCTCCGGCACGTTTGGCCAGTTGGCAGGCAAGTACTTTCTCTTCTTGTGTCAACATTGAAGTTTCAATGATTACTTTTAAAATTGTATTGCTTCTGGTAGCCCTGCGAACCGCCAAGATATCCTCTTCAACGTAAGCATATTCACGGGCTTTGAGTTTCCCGATTGCCAAGACCATGTCGATCTCACTCGCTCCGTGCTCGATCGCCTCGCGGGTCTCGAACGCCTTGCTCCTGCTGGTCATCGTTCCCAACGGGAATCCCACGACCGAACATACTCGTACGCTTGTCCCTTGCAACTTCTTCGCAACGTAGGGCACCCATGAGGAGTTTACACACACAGATTTAAATCGGTATTGCACAGCTTCGCTACACAATTGATCAAAAGTTGCTGTCACAGCATCTGGCTTGAGCATCGTATGGTCAATGTATTGAGCTAGCTCCTTTGTATCCATCGGCACACGATATCCGCTACCTAAAAGTGGACCGCCAGTATTTTGACCGATCGCTTCTCCTTGGAGGCGCTTCAATATTTCCGAAGTAATTGTTTGGATGAGTCTCTGTTCGTCCATGGTATCAATATTCTCCTCTTTCTATCGCCATCAATTTATTAATTCTTGGCAGGTGTCTTCCACCGCCAAACGGAGTTTCCAACCAGATCCTGACCATCTCGCTGAGCTCGCCCGCCGAATGCAGCGGCCCGCCCAGGGCCAGCACGT
>JAAYIV010000145.1 GCA_012523305.1 Spirochaetales bacterium | reverse complement strand
GCTGAATATCCTCAAGGATGAATGGTTATGCATAAATCTACGTATATTCATACGCCTCGCTTAGCATTTTGAAATTTGCTCCTTTATCTAGTTTTATTTCCGTTCTTTACCGCATCCTTCCTGATGCTTGACCATACAATACTATTACTCCAAACTTATGTCAATAGAAAAGAATAATTTTTCAATATTTTTTTAATAATTTTTTTAGTATTTTTACAATCTCTTATTATTAAATGATTTAACTTTATTTATTTCTTACAATCTTCTGACATTTAGCATAAGTTTTAGTGCTGATAGATGTATTTGTTATAGAAAATGGGGGTGAATGTCATGGTATCCACCCCCGTTATTGTCTTCCTTATGTCAAAGGTTTTTCTCAATAATTCCTAAAATCGTTTGTTCTTCTCTAAAGTTATGTCGGATGTTTGTTCAATTCAGGTAAGATGCCAGCACTTGCGCATACGCTTCCAAGGCGTCGCCTAATTGGGTTGACGGCCTGATCGTGTTGTCCTTGCCTGCAAGATGGACTATCCCATTCACCGGTTGATTTAAAACAGCCAATTCTTTCTTGAATCCAAGTGGAACATGGACCAATCCTAACCCCTGGGCATAACGCACCATCGAGTCAAGACAGAACGCCCCTTCACTTGAACTGTGGTTGCAGCTTGTGAAGCATGCAAAATATTTGCCGCTAAGACTGCTGTCTTCTGAAAGAGGATAGGTCGAATCCATGAACGCTTTCATCTCCGCAGAAACATTGCCAAACAAGGTGGGGCTACCCAAAATGATCATCTTGCTCTTTTGCAATGTGGAAGAGCTGGCGACGGGCAGTGCCTGGATCTCTTCATAAAAATCATTCACTTCATCGAACGTGTTGGCCAGTATATGCAAATCGGTATCTTCTACCCTATACAGCCTGGCATCGACATTCTTGTTTTTAAGTAATTCTTGAAGGTATGTGGCGATGATGTAGCAATTCCCGCTCACACTATGGATAATGATGGCGCAGCGTTCCATGTCCGACCTCCTATGTATATGTAGTAATTCCAATATACTATGGGCAACGGTCAACACCAAGCGTTAAATCGTCCATCTCTTTCATTTATGAAAATTCGAGTGGCATACGCTTCACTAAGAATCTCTTCTGTCAGCACATCCTTCTTGTTTCCGTCGGCAAGGATCAAACCGTCTTTTAGCACAACCACCCTATCGATGCATTCAATGATATCCGACAAATCGTGAGTAACGAGAATCAAGGTCTTACCCGTGGCATGGAATTGTTCCAAGGCCTCCCTGAATGAACGTTTCGCGGGAAAATCGAGGTTCGAGACGGCTTCATCAAACAACAATACCCTGGGATTGTGGACGCAGGCTCGTGCCATGAGCACCCTACGGTTCTCGCCTGAAGAGAGAGTCCGCATGGGCTTGGAAGCAAGGTGAAGCATCTTCTGATCGTCAAGGGCTGTTTTGGCTTGTCTGATCATATCATCGGTAACCATATGGTGGAAATCCAAGCCAATGCTACTAAAGAAGCCAGAAAGTACTATATCCAACGCTGGATGGGCGGTATCACACAACTTGTGCATCGATTCGGAAACGATTCCCAGATGTTTTCTCAATTCGAGGATGTTCCACCGGTCTTTACCGAACAGCTTTACCGAACAATCGGGAGCCCAAAGCGGGTGCGCCTCCTGGCTGAGGACTTGGACCAAGGTTGACT
>JAAYIV010000144.1 GCA_012523305.1 Spirochaetales bacterium | reverse complement strand
GGGGCGTGGAGCTTGAAGAGAAAGAGTTCGCCCGCTTCTAGCGACTTGAAGGCGCTGCTGCCACCAGGCCTCCAGAAGTTGATTTCGTCAAAGCCCTTATCCGAGAGATACTGATACC
Organism: Spirochaetales bacterium; assembly: GCA_012523305.1. Lineage (GTDB taxonomy): Bacteria > Spirochaetota > Spirochaetia > Sphaerochaetales > Sphaerochaetaceae > JAAYDK01. The sequence goes on along the minus strand of JAAYIV010000144.1, from coordinate 6,913 downwards.
ATTTCTGGTCGGTCACCCCTACATACGCCTTCATCGCTACACCTTCTCAAGATTGGTATACTTGGCCGCCGTTCCCCACGCCTTCTCAGCGGGATACTTGACCCCATTCTTTACAAGCTTCTCCCGTATAATGGTTGGAATATCAGCGCCGATTGCATCGGCGAAGGAGACGGCGTAGATCAAGATGTCTGCCAACTCCTCCTCCATTGCAGCCTTGTTTTCCTCAACCACCAAGTCCTCAGCCGACCATTGGAAGCACTCAAGCAGCTCGGAGGCTTCCAAACTGATGGAGATGGCCAAATCCTTGGGAGTGTGGAACTGCTTCCAATTCCGTTCATCACGAAAACGAAGGATCTCTTCGATGGGAAGCGGGCGCCAATCGAAGATTGGCCCCACCCCTTCATTCAAATACGTCATCGAGATCCCAGCGGTTCGGTTGAGCGATCGATATAGATTGTCATCAGGATGATCCAACATCCTGTGATATTCGCCCTCTTCAATCCCAAGGAAAGAGGCCATCTCCTCATTGGACAGCTTCATCACCTCTTGTGCTCTCTTGATGCGCTCTTGTGTCTGCATAGATCAAATCCTTAAGATATCTTCTCCTCTCCTTCATGAAGTCCTAGTCGTTCAATCCAATAATATCGTTCACGAAGGTACTCGTTCATCGTGGAAATGTTATTCGGATCGATACGTAGATCGAACACATATACGTCTCTTACTTGTCCAGTAACATCTTCATGCCTTTCGATATAGGGCATTCCTTCAAGAGTAACGATGCCTTCGTACAAGTACTTATTCCGAACAAATACTTCAAACAGATGAACCTCAAACCCATTGCTCCTTGATTCAGCCAGTTTTTCATTGTGGCGTATTAGCTCTTGGTCACCTACTTGTCCTTCTCCGACATATTTCAGCACACCTGTTTCATAATTCCAGCTATCCGCATATACCCCTTTGGTATGGTCACTGATCAAGACCAACGTCTTCGTTCTGTGAGAAAGCCTCATCCCACCGCAATTCTTGCAGAGAAAGGTCTTGTATAACGTATCGTTATCGATGACATCCCAAACATTAAAAGACAAGTCCATTGTAAGCCTCCTTGAGGTCAATGATTAAGTTCCGGTACCGATCTAATCATCGGAGAAAGTCTCAAAGATTTTATCCTATCCCAAGTCGTCTCATTCTTCCCATACTCTGAGAGTTGTCTCCCTTGAGAGTTTTTTATCATCCATGTATATAACTCAGAACCCCAAATTTTGAGTTGTGCCTTGAGCTCTTCGGAAAGATCCTGCTTATTCCAGATGTAGTCAAAATCAATCGAATCTTCATAATTCTTGGCCAACAAAGCCAACAAATATATCCGCACTACCCCGGGTGATTGTTTACATATATCACCCCGGAGCAGATAAAATGTATTATAATAGACAATGTATTCAGAAAGCCGTTTCTTCACATAGCCAACATCAATATTTTCAGAATCTGCTTTAAGGTTATCTTTATATCTTCCTAAGCACTTCTCTCCTCCTAAAGCTGCTATATGAGGGCTGCCACGCCAGGTAGCGATTGATTGAGCTAAGTCCGTCTTTTTCACAACGCGCTTTCGTGGAATAACTACTGTAGTTATTTTCTTTCGTTTTGCAGGTGTCTTGCCTTCTCGAATAAGGTACGTGTTATAGCTACCTGATGCTCGTTCGTAAAACCATTGGCCTACAGAGTCTGGACAATTGATTGTTCGAACAATTCTTTCGAAATTCACCTGGAATGCAGAGTGGGCTAAGAAATCAGATTCCTTCACTTGGTTCTGAGTATTTGCATACCTAGCAATGTTGCCTATGAATTCTTCGTGTCCTTCAGTATCTACCTCTTCGCCAATCTCGATGATTTTAGCAGCAACACGAACTGGCCCAAGATCAACAGCATCCTTTTTTGCCTGCTTCGCAAAATAGATGCTGGCGGTAGTCTGTCCCCCATTCACGATTTGCAACCCTTTGATTTGCAGTATGGATGACTCGCCGTTCTCGTTCGCTTTTATGACAACCGAATCAGCAACAATGACCAATCCATTGTTATAGGCCATAAATCTCGTAGGTTCCTCTATCAAAGTTGTTTGAATGCCCGCATTCTTTTTTCCCCGTGCTGATAAATATGACCGCACATTATCCTCAAGGATTCTTTCACCATATTGATTATATAAATTGTAAATCACTTGTCCTGGTATGGCAGTCAATGCATAAGCGTATTCGTTCTCTGATTGTTTTGGGACATACACACACGGTAGTCCAATATTATACAGATTCATAAAATCTACGAGAATTTCGTCTCGGGGTTGCCCCTCACTACCGATTTTGTAGTACCGTTCAATATCAAAAACCTCTATTCTAACACTCAGGGGACCTATTAACGCATCTTTAAAAAAATTTGATTTTGATTGCATGTCTGTAATAACTACAATTTTTACTGTCTGCAAATCATTATAAATTTCTCTTAGGTGCGTTGAAAAAAAGAACGCTTCGCTTGATTTTTCCAAACTTTTCACAAACCCTTCATTCTGTTTGACACTCTCTGCCAAGAATCTAAAACAGGGATCCACAGCAATCCTTTTGATTTCACTATCTGTAATTGAATTAATCACAGTATCGCCATTGTAGTGACAAACAAACAATTCCAGCTGTGTTGAGTCTTCAGAAATTGCGTACCCATGGAGGAGGATTCTTGCATTCTTATATGTCGTGTTGTAGTAGCACGGTTGCCATTCATCGACTATCATCCGATTACTAAACATAAAGTCCAAAGCATTTTCAAGAAAAAGAGTCTCTTCATATAGGTTAGTTGAAGCATTCTCAATCAGCCGTTCATTATATTCTGTTTTGATTTCTTGCATTAATAGGGCGTGGAACTCATCAATTGTCATTAAACATTATCTCCAATAGCTTTTATTATATCACTGAATACAACGTCCGATGTGTATCCGGTTAAATCTAAGGAATATACCGCATTGATTACTTCTTTTGGCGTATTGCTATGAACTAGCTTTGGAAATGAATCGTCAATATTGAACAAAGTCTGAGAGTAGAGAGAGTAAGAAGTTGAATAGTAGCCTAGACTCTCTTCCGTCAATCCAAAGCGCATGAGTTTTCCTTGTAAATTGATTTTATCTGCGAATGTATCTAGCCTCTCGAAAATACTCTCAATCAAATCAGACAGAGTTAACCCCACACCATCGTCAATCTGAAGGCTATTGCAGATTAAAAACACCTCTCTACAATCAGAGGAATCTAGTTGCTCCAATGAACTAATCTTAACGACAATTGAATCTCTTCCAACAAATGATTTGGCCTCAATACAAACATTGAATACTGAAAAATCCTTAGCCTTATCATCTGGCCCCGTCCAGCCTTGAATTATTAGATCTGGGGAGAATCCTTTATCGACTAACTGCCTCAGAACCATTAATTCTCCCCATAACCCTATCTCCTGTTCCTTCGACAGATATTTGGATTTCTCTCTTCCCAAAAAAGATTGCCAGTCTTTAATTCTTTCAACTATCACTTGCGGAAGATTCATTTTTGATTCTTCTTCATAGTGGAATCTAATAACTCCAAGTACATCACGAATCATGCTTAAATAAATATCTTCATAATCTTGTTCATCGCAAATAATGCTTAACCATTCCAATTCTGTTGATAATGAGTCATGGACTACCCTTACGATACTAAAGCCCTTGCTTTGTGGTAGGGCATTGTTTGGTAATTTTGATTGGAAGCCAAATAGAATTGCTTTTCTTCTTTTAGGAAAAGTCAAGCCGCAATAAACTAAGCAATTACCCACATCAGCAATGTAATTATATCGCTTTCCTTCAATATCCTCGAATCTCTGGTGAGCATTCCACACCACTTTAATGTCTTCGATTAATTGGTCAAGGTTCATCTTCATACTCCCACAGTTCTGTAAATACATGGTTGACCTTATATTTTACAGTATTCCCCGATCTATAATCAGGAATACTAATCGCAAATCCAATTATTGGAAGGTCTGTACTAACATCCAAACTGCTGGAATCCAATACGTAAATATTGAGCAACCCTCTATCTATTGAGCTTCCTCGATGTCTGGCTCTTATCGTTCGAACAGCTTCGCCGCTCAGGCTAGGGATTTTCAGCTCCTCTCTGTTTGCAGAACCGATTCTTGCAGAATCATTGGTTTTAATACGTACTGAAAGATCATACGCTTCCTTGTAAAAACTTTCATTAAAATCAATTGTTTCATCTCTCGGTGATGTTAGCACCTTGATTGAATAGCGGTCAGGTAAATCCTTTCCTATATCACTACGTCTCATACTCGGAATAGTAAGACCTTCACCTAATTCATAGAAAACTCTTGATGATGCCCCCGTTTCTGATGCCCCTATAAGTCCTACAGACCAACTGTTTAAATATCCATCAGCATTCATTGTCTGAATAAATTCTATCAATGCTCTGCTGCTCACTCGGGTAGCACTTTCGTGTGTTATATAACCCGCAAGATAATCAATAATTGATGAAGCTTTTACATCTCTCCATAATGCACCTTCCCACTGACTGAATCCACCCTCAGTTCTCAAAGCTGGGTTAACAGCATCAGGTGCTCCTAAGCTTCCGAACAAAGCAACAGTTGTTTGATAGTTCTTTCGTAGAATTTCTTCTGCTTTATGAAAAACAATTGTCTGAACACGTTGGCCTTCAAAATTGAGCGACAACTCTCTTGTCGCCCGAGATTTATCTCTAGACGTAATCTGCATATCAGGATAGTGCTGGACACGTAGGCCATAATCTTTTGGAGTAAGTTTTTGTTCTTCCATTAAATCAAATTCAGTACGCAATTTCTCTGTGGCATCCGTAATTTGCTCAAACCATCTGATCAGTTCCTTCGTTGTATAAAGCCGACAGAGGTCAAGATACCCACGCCTATAGCCGAACCATCTTCCCATCTGCATTAACGTGTCATACATGTTTGTACCACGGAGGAAGTAGCTGATTGACAATCCCTCTAACGTCAACCCACGAGATAGTTTATCCCCACCAATCGCGATCACTTTTAGACCTGTATTTTTATGTTCATCGTATTCGAGCACATCGCTTGACTGGCCATTAAGGAGCATTACGGACAGATCGCCCAATACATACGGTAGTTCAGCAACTATATCTGTCCACAGAGGCAAAGAATCGTCAATATTTAAAATTTCTTGTAACCTTCCTTGTTTCTCGACAAATTCGGTTTTCCACACTACATGTATTTGTTCAATAAGCTCAACACTTTCTTCGTTTCTCATAATCCGATTGTGACAATACTGAACGTATGCGGAAATCCTTTCAAATACAATTCTTTGAACGTCCATGAATCGTGAGACATGTACAAGCATCGACGAATGCTTATTCTTTTGACCTCGAAGCCGTCGAACTGCACAAACAAGAAAGAATGCTAAAATAGCATCTTCTAACGATTGAGGCATCCTTGATTCCCGTTCAGAAGTAGGTACATGGATTTTCTTGTGCTTTGCGGGCATCCATCCTCCAGATTCAGGAACATCAGTTATCGGATTTGCCAAATAGTCTGCTAAACTCAATTCCTGTTCTCCTATTCTTTGAGCTTTGAATAGTCTAACAGGACCAAAGTATTCCGATGATGCTGCTAAATTGATAATAAAGGACTCTGGAAAAAGATCCTTACCTTCTCTCCTCGTCTCTCCCTCATCATGAATAAAAATATTTGCAAATGGGGTTGCTGTATAACCGACATAAGCAGAACGTGAAAAAATCTTTAGAATCCGCCTGATTCCCTTGTTAATTGCCTTTGGGTCATGTTCATCATCAGGTGTGCCATCATCTCTCATGACATTTCTGGCAGTATCAACTGAAGCGTTATCCGATTCATCATCGATGAGCAATAACGGAACTTTTGTAATTAACTTCTCACCATCTCCGGCATCGTAATCGGCAACATAATTTTTTAACCATTTATGGATGCTATTAAGAATCGATTTATTCTTCTTTACCACAAACAACCAAGGACGTTGCTCTGGTGAGATTCCTAAGTGCTTCGCAACTTTGAGATTGAAGTCTCCATTCTGTAATCGATTTGTGACATGATTTGGGCGAATTGCTGTATTTCGTTCTGGCAACCCAACACCTGTCCATATTAAATCATCGCTATCTCTTGGCGTGGTTATATAACCCAAAAAACCTTCTTCAAGACGAATTTGCGTCTGTGTGCGCAGACTGTTCGTCATTCCAGCCAAAACAATTATAATGCGATACCCTGCATCCGCTGCCTTACAAATAAGACCGGTGTAATTACTTGTCTTCCCTGACTGGACATGACCCACTACCAATCCTCTCCTATCCCAGGCAGCGTGCCGAGCGGGATCTTCCAGCAATCCTAGTATTCGGTCGGTGACCACATCAACATCATCGGCTACAGACTGAGCTATCTGTTTGGCTAAATATGTTTTATACCTAGGCCAATATTCCCATCCTACTTTCCTGTCGGCATTCAACCAGTCTTGATGGCCTTCTGTTGAGTATAAAACCTTAGATTCACCAGTCCAGATGGAGTTACGCCTGATTAACTCATCAACAATTGATTGCTTATTTACCTCTTCTTTATGGGGGGACAGCATCAACACCTTCTCCACATAATCAGTTATTTTTTCTACTGAATAGGCTAAGTTGTTTCCTGTAAGATAAATACTCTGAACAGCACTCAAAATAGAATACTCTTTCTCAGTCAAATCGCTCATCTTCTCAGACCCAATCCTTTTAAAATTCTGAAGCAATCAATTTTATAACAGCAGGATATGAACTAAACGGTTCAGTGTTATTGAGATGCTTAATAGCTTCTTCAACAGTATACGCCTTATTTTGAATTAGCAAAT
>JAAYIV010000143.1 GCA_012523305.1 Spirochaetales bacterium | reverse complement strand
TTGCGGTATAATCTACTTTCTCACAGCCAGATATTCTTCATATACCTGCGCCCAGACATAATTCTTCAACTTGAGAAATTCATCGGTCATCTTTGTCTTCTGATTTCTCGGATGGGGGATATTCACATCCACGATTTCCTTGATCCTTCCCGGCCTTGCGCTCATGATGACAATCCGTTCAGCCAAGATGATCGCTTCCTCGATATCATGGGTAATAAACAGACACGTCTTACGCTCTTTTTCCCAAGTTTGGATCAGTTCGCTCTGCAACTGAGTCCTTGTCTGGGCATCGAGGGCTCCGAACGGTTCGTCCAACAGCAGTATCTCAGGATTCACCGCGTACGCCCTGGCAATGGCCACGCGTTGTTTCATTCCGCCGGAAAGAGTTTTGGGGTATGAGTTGGCAAACTCTTCCAGTTGTACCAATTTGATATACTTGTCGGCAATCTGTTTGATTTCTTTGGAAGTGAGTTTACGCATCTTGCCGGAATTATCTTGATCGGGCACCTTATTGATCTTAAGCCCGAACTCGATATTCTTTCTCACGGTCAGCCAAGGAAAGAGCGCATACTGCTGGAATACGACTCCGCGTTCAACTCCGGTTCCTTCGACAACCTTCCCGTTACAAGTAATTTTCCCGCTGGTAGGCGGGAACAGGCCGGCAATGATGTTCAACAGCGTTGACTTGCCACAACCCGAAGGACCTACGACACAGACAAATTCGTTGTCCTTAATACCGAGCGAGATACCATTGAGGGCGACAACCTCCCCGTTCTTACTGTCATATATCATCTTTACGTTATCAATGTTTACCTTTACGTTTCTATCTTCCATACTCAACCTTCAATAACATCCTGCCAGCTGGTCACATATTTTTCCATGATCCTGAGCAATTTCTGCAGTCCAAGACCCAACACTCCGATGACGAAAATACCCATGAGGACCGTGTCCATCCTGAAATATTGGCTTGCTGTTTGAATCATCACCCCCATGCCTTTTGCAGCTCCGGTCATCTCCGCAGCTATCAAGGTAGTAAGGGCCGAAGAGAGTCCAAGGCGCATCGCGGTGATGATGAACGGGGTTGATGCTGGCACGACAACATTTTTGAAGATGATGAAATCATTGGCACCCAGCACTCGGGCGGCCTTGATCAGCGTGGTATCTACATTTCTCACCCCTTGGAATATCGTGATGGTCATCGTCAAGAAACAAGCGATGAATATCACGACGACTTTCGACTCTTCACCCACGCCCGCTGCGACGACTACCAACGGAATATAAGCGATGGGGGGGATGTTCTTCAAGAATTGGATCCATGGTTCGACAAGGCGGCAAATTACCCGATACCACCCTAAAAGGAATGCGACCGGTAATGAACAGACGAAAGCAAGGGCGAACCCTATGATAATTCTTTGCAGGCTGGAAAAGAAATGGCGGGTTAATGCACCGGTTTTTACTGATGCGATGAGTGAGCCGAACACCTCGATCGGTGAAGCGAACACCTTTCCGCCCGATTTTGTCATTGAAATAAATTGCCATAACAATAGAGCCAATACCAAAGACAGTATTGTCCACACGAATCCGGGAACTTTGTTCAGGATATCCAGGGTCTTGCCCTTCTTCGACATATGATACAATCTCCTTGTGACCTGCATTCGGTCCTGAGATCAGCATAAGTGAGCAAAATTGAGCTGAATAGTAGAAAAATTTATACTACTTTTATTTGGGAGGTTCATCGCTGATAATACAGATGTGTTCACGGCCTATAGATGCAGACAGTTAACTAATATTTACATAAGTCGTTACTGGAAAAGAGACAACGATATGTTATGAACGTACTATTGACAGTATCGATACATCGATTTAACGTCAAGAAGATGTAACAGTGAGCAGGAGAGGGGGAAACGATATGGCGACGGAAAAAAAACCTAACGTGTTACTGATCATGATGGATCAATTGCGCTTCGATGCACTTGGGTATTCATCCAACGGTAAAGTCGAAACCCCGGCTCTCGACTGGCTTGCCGGTATGGGAACCGTCTTCACTCATGCATATACTCCGGCTCCGAGTTGCATTCCCGCCCGGGCTTGTTTGATGACAGGACAGAAGCCTTGGACCACCGGGGTGCTGTTCACCGGTAATTCAGCCGGACCTCATCTTCCCGGAGGAGTGATGGGTGTAAATTTCGAACATACGATTCCTGAAATATTGGCACGAGATGGATACCACACCGAAGGAATAGGAAAGATGCACTTCTTTCCCCAACGGGCAACTCTAGGATTTTCACATACGCTGATAGATGAATCGGGGAGGGAAGAAGATAAAAATTTTATTTCGGATTACAAAGAGTGGTTCATGAAGTGTAATCCCGACCACGACAATATCACCGACCACGGCATCCATTGGAATTCTTGGATGGCGCGTCCTTTCCACGCAGATGAATGTTATCATCCATCAAACTGGACAGCCAACGAATGCCTAAACTTCCTTAACAAGCGTGACCCGAGCAAGCCATTCTTCCTCAAGATGTCGTTCGCAAGGCCACATTCTCCGTATGATCCGAGCCAATATTTCTTTGATATGTATAAGGAAAGGAATGATTTACCAACTCCTTTCACTTCGCAATGGTCAGAAGAATATGCCGATGTAGATGACAATTCAATCCTTACTTGGCATGGCAAGCGTCCGATGCAACAGATAATGCGTGCAAGGGCAGCCTATTACGGTTCGGTAACCCAAACCGATTATCAGATAGCTAAATTATTGACCACGCTCAACAAGGCGAAGTTGCTCGATGAGATGCTAATCATCTTCACCAGTGACCACGGGGATATGCTCGGAGACCATAATCTGTGGAGAAAGACGTATGCGTATGAAGGTTCTTCCCATATCCCGATGATAGTAAAACTTCCTAAATCGATGGCAAAGGATACGGTTTCGGTCTGTGACGCTCCGGTATCGCTATATGATATTCTCCCGACGGTATTGGATGTCTGCAATCAACCGATTCCGGAACATACCGAAGGAATGAGCCTTGTTCCTTTGATCAACGGCAACACGATCGGCCGGTCGTATGTCGAAGGTGAACACTTCGAGTCATATTCACACAGTGAAGAATGTTATTATGTCACTGACGGGAAGTACAAATACGTGTGGTTGTATCGGACAGGTCAGGAAAAGTTTTTTGACCTTACCGAGAATGCAACCGAAGAACGCGACGAAATCGGCAATATCGATCTTGCTCCAATTATCCAAATCATGCGTTCATATGCAATCGGGGAACTGAAAAAGCGCAACTCGCAACACCTTACGTTCGTGAAAGACGGCACATTGGTTCCGTTGAAACCGGGATTGGTCGTCTCTCCGCATTACCTTGAACGATTGGAAAGCTCATCGTTCAAGTGGATGCCTATGCCAGAAACCGGGAGGAACTAAATGCGTGCCGTAACCATCATGTTTGATTCGCTGAATAAACGATATTTGCCTCCTTACGGTGCGCAGGATGTGGTTGCACCAAATTTTGAACGTTTGGCAAAGCGAGCGGTAACATTCGATAACTTCTACTGCGGTAGTATGCCGTGCATGCCCGCACGGCGTGAAATCCACACCGGAAGATATAATTTCCTCCATCGAAGTTGGGGACCGTTGGAACCGTTCGATGATTCGATGCCCGAACAATTATCAAATAACGGGATTTGCACTCAATTCGTCTCGGATCACTGCCACTATTGGCAAGATGGAGGACTGACATACCACACCCGCTACTCGGCTTTTGAGTTGGTTCGTGGCCAAGAAGGGGACGAGTGGCATGCAAGGGCCAATGGATTCAAGGATTTTCCCGGTAAAAGGTTTCCGCGCAGGCAAGATGCGATTAACAGGGAATATACTCGCGATGACAACAGTTGTCATGCCAGGTGCTTTGAAAGTGCGAGGGATTTCATAGAAAACAACAAGGATGAGGACGATTGGTATTTGCACCTGGAGTATTTTGATCCTCACGAACCGTTTGATGCACCTGAGAAGTATAAGAAGCTGTATAGCAGTGAACCGATAGATTTCGACTGGCCGCAGTATGCCAAGGTTTCCGATCAAAAAGAATTGCACCAGGCAATCCTCAATTACAAGGCATGTATTTCCATGTGCGATGATTATCTGGGCAGGATTCTTGATTTGTTCGACGCCTACGATCTATGGAAAGACACATTGCTTATCGTGAATACCGACCACGGGTACCTTTTGGGAGAACATGGGTATATGGCGAAGAACTACATGCCTTGTTACGATGAGTTGTCCAATATACCGTTTTTCATGTATGATCCGCGGCATAAAGAACAAGCTGGCAGACGTCGTACCGCACTTACCCAGACCATCGATATCGCTCCGACCATATTGGATTTTTTTGGTTGTGAGATCCCCGATAGCATGCGGGGAGTGTCATTGGAACCGGTGGTTGCGGATGACCAGAAAGTCCATGAAGCGATTCTTTATGGTTACTTTGGCAAACATATCAACGTAACAGACGGTAATTACACGTATTTCAGGAGTGCCCG
>JAAYIV010000142.1 GCA_012523305.1 Spirochaetales bacterium | reverse complement strand
CCGAAAGAATACTATGAGATACCGGAGGGTGAGCCGGCGATCAGACGTCAGGGAACCGATATAACTCTCATCTCATTGGGACCGACACTTTATCCCGTAGTGGAAACAGCAAAAGAATTACATGAAAAATATAATTTGGAAGCAGAGGTCATAGACCTTCGTTGGATCAATCCGTTGAAGTATGAAAAGATTCTTGAATCGGTGAAAAAAACCGGGAAAGTCGTATTGGTTACCGACAGTGCCGAACGTGGAAGTTACCTGCAAACCGTTGCCGCTACTATCGGTCGCCTGGCATTTGATTACCTCGACGGACCTCCGGTAGTCGTAGGTAGCCGAAACTGGATCACACCGCCAGCGGAGATGGAAGATTATTATTTCCCGCATGTTTCGTGGATTCTTGAAGCGATACACGAACAAATTCTTCCTCTTCCCGGTATAGAGTTGAAGCATAATTTTACCGATCAAGAATTACTGCGAACATTAGGTCATGGAGTATAGGATGGATAGTATCGCTAATCGGGAATGGATCGCAAAAGAGTTGAATCATAAAGATAAAAAACAACGCTTGCAGACTTTAGACGAGGTTCATTCCCTGATTAGCTCGAAAGAGATAACCCGGAAGGTTTCGGAAGAAGTCAACAACCATGTCCATACTACCTATTCATTCAGTCCCTACGAACCGGCAGCAGCTGCCTGGGCTGCATGGAATGCGGAATTGGGTATAGTGGGAAGCGTAGATCATGAAAGTGTTGGGGCTGCATATGAAATGTTGGCAGCGACGAAAGCCTTGGGGATGGGTGGAACGGTAGGGTTTGAAATTCGATCGAATCTGTTTAATTCACCTTTTGGAAAAAGAACGATCAACAGCCCTGATTCGCTGGGAATCGCATATGTGTGTGTTCATGGAATTCCCGCTAATGCGATTGATCGTAGTGATGAATTTTTACAGCCGATCAGAAAGGAACGGAATCTTCGTAACAGAGTCCAGTTGGAACGATTGAACGCAATTATCGTTCCAATGGGCCTGGCTGCGATTGATTTCGAGTCTGATTTGTTGCCTTCGAGCCACTATGATGAAGGCGGGAGTGTTACCGAACGACATATATTGTATATATTGGTAAGACGCCTGATGGAATCGTATCCAAAACGGAACGAATTGGTTGCATTCTTAGAGAATCGGATGCAAGTTCCCGTCGAAGGAAAAATGAAAACAATGCTTTTGGATGAGAACAACCCCCATCGTTCCTATGATTTGCTAGGATTGTTGAAAAGTCATTTTTTACCTCACTTCTATGTCCAGCCTTCGGAACACGAGTCTGTCGATATCAGGCAAGTTGTAGACTTTGCTCTTTCGATCGGAGCCATCCCGGCATATGCGTATCTCGGAGATGTCGGGCAAAGTGTTACCGGAGATAAGAAGGCACAACAATTCGAAGATGAATTTCTCGACGAATTGATCGCATATCTCGTGAGCATAGGGTTCCCGGCAATTACCTACATGCCACCGCGTAATAGTGCAAAACAGATGCTACGTTTACAGCGGCTGTGCCATCGTTATGATCTGATGGAAATCAGCGGCGTCGACATCAACTCATCACGCCAATCGTTCAGATGTCCAGAATTGCTTAGCCATCATGCCCGGCATCTCGTCGATGCGGCCTGGGCACTGGTGGCTCACGAGCAATTGTCGACATTAGATAAGAAATGGGGTCTGTTCGCACAGGATAATCCGCTAGTCCCGATGAATGTGAGACAAAGGATATCGCAGTATTCCGATTGGGCCCGTCAGACGGATCCTTTCGAACCGGAACGGATCCTTGAGATCGCTGAGCAAAAAAATGCACGGAGAAAATCATGAATGGATCTGATAACGTACGAATCCCAATAGGTGCATGCATTCGAGGTTGTACGAGCAACGGGCACACACCGCTGATAGTGACATTTTTATCAAATGACAGTAAAAACGCACATCTGAGGCTTTCTGCACCGACATCTGATGTGGATGCCACCATCCTTAGATGGCAGGACCAATTCTATCAATTTGTTATAACACACCATGGATATCCTGCTACGGTTGCCGTAGAAGGACAATCTGGTCTATATGGATTGGGCTTTAGTCTTGACGAGGCGAAAAGCACAGAACACATAGTCATACCGAAAGAAGCAAGCGAACAGCAACGACTTAGAGAAAGCTTGAAAGGGAAAGTCGTTGTGGTAACCGGAGGAGCTCAGGGGTTCGGCGAGGGAATTATCAGGGCTCTTGTTGAAGAAGGATGTATCACATTTATAGCGGATTTAAATGAGGACGGTGCTCGGCATTTGGCTGATGAACTGAATGGACGCATGGGCCAGACCGTGGCAATTCCGGTCCGCGTCGATGTTACAAACGAAGATTCTGTCGAACATATGATGGAGTTTGTTGCCCAGACCACGGGATGCTGTGATGTATTTATCAGCAACGCAGGCGTGCTGAAAGCCGGAAGCGTGAAAGAGCTTTCGCTCAAGGATTTTCAGTTTGTCACTTCGGTGGACTATACCGGATTCTTCATCTGCACGAAATTCGCATCTCGTCTGATGGCATGGCAAGACAAGGCAGCCAAGGGGACCTATCTGACCGATATCATCGCGATCAGCAGCAAAAGCGGTCTTGAAGGTTCAAACCGAAACGGTGCCTATGCCGGTGCAAAATTCGGTACGATCGGATTGGTCCAAAGTTTTGCTCTTGAATTGGTTAAAGATCATATCAAGGTCAATGCGGTGTGCCCCGGGAATTTCTTGGAAGGACCGCTGTGGTCCGATCCTGTAAAAGGTTTGTTCGTTCAATATCTGGAGGCTGGTAAAGTCCCGGGAGCAAAAACCATCGAGGATGTGCGACGATTCTATGAGTCAAAAGTTCCGATGGGAAGAGGTTGCACAACTACGGACGTCGTCCGTGCAATTTGTTATATTGTTGAGCAGAAGTATGAAACTGGTCAAAGCCTTCCGGTAACCGGTGGACAGATCATGTTGCACTGAAGACAACAAAGGAGTATGTACACGATGAAGACAAGGGCTGTAAGGATTTATGGCAAAAAAGATTTACGAATTGAAGAATTCGAACTTCCACCGATCAAGGAAGATGAAATATTGGGGAAAATCATCACCAACAGTGTTTGCATGTCGGATTACAAAGCTGTCCAGCAAGGGCCAGCACACAAGAGGATCCCTGACAATGTCGCTGATAATCCAGTGATACTAGGACATGAATTCTGTGGAGAGATTGTTGAGGTCGGTGCCAAATGGAAACATAAGTTTTTTCCGGGTGAAAAGTTTTCAGTGCAGACCAATCTCAATTACCAGGGAAAGTTGGACGCACCGGGGTATTCATACCGATATATCGGGGGAAATGCGACCTATGTAATCATTCCGCACGAGGTCATGGAACTTGATTGCCTGCTCAAGTACGGCGGGGATGCATATTTCATGGGTTCTTTGGCCGAGCCTGTTTCTTGTATCGTTGGAACCTACCATGCGATGTACCATACGACGAACGGTTCATATGTACATCATATGGGAATCATTGATGGTGGTAACCTTGCCATCCTGGCAGGAGTAGGACCGATGGGACTCGGTGCAATCGACTATGCCTTGCATTGTGACAGAAGGCCAAGTTTGATCGTTGCCACCGATATCGATGAGGAACGCCTCGCGCGGGCTGCATTGCTATATCCTGAAGCCGAAGCTGCCAAACTAGGCATCAAACTCGTGTACCTCAATACCAAGAACATCGCAGACCCGGTAGCTGAGCTTAGGGCGTTGACCGGAGGAAAGGGATATGATGATGTATTGGTTATGGCTCCGGTGAAATCGCTGGTTGAACAAGCCGATGCGATATTAGGTCGCGACGGATGTTTGAATTTCTTTGCCGGTCCTTCGGATCCCAATTTCAGTGCCTTGCTGAACTTCTACGATGTGCACTATGCATCCCACCATATTGTCGGCACAAGCGGCGGAAATACCGATGACATGCGCGAATCGTTAGCGATGATGGAAACAAATTTGATAAATCCTGCCGCGATGGTAACTCATATCGGAGGTCTGCACGCGGTTCCGGATACGGTTCTTAACCTAACCGCAATACCGGGCGGCAAGAAAATGATGTATACTAATCTGGATATACCGTTAATAGCCTTATCCGATCTCTCTGAATTGGGGAAAACCGACCCGTTATATGGCACATTGGCAGAAATAGTAGAATCTCACAACGGACTGTGGTCTGTTGAGGCAGAACGGTATATACTGGAACATGCTCCGAGATGCTGTTGAAGATACGGAGGTGGTATGGCTAAATACATTACTATCGACCTGGGTGCTTCCAACGGACGAGTTATTGTCGGGAATCTGCACTCGTTTGAGGTGATGAACCGTTTCGTTACTCGAAATGAAATGTTCCATCAAGAGATGTATTGGGATATCCCCTATATTTTCAGTGAAATAAAGAAAGGGCTCAAAGAAGCGTTCAATCAGTTCGGCAATGAAATCGTATCGATCGGAATTGACTCCTGGGGAGTAGATTATGGATTGTTGGACTCCTACGGGTCGTTAATTTCATTGCCGTACCATTACCGGGACATGAGAACCGCGAACATGATGGATGAGGTTCATAAAAAAGTTGCTCCGGTACGACTTTTTCAACGAACGGGAATTTCCCAGAATCAGATCAATACGATTTATCAGCTGGCGGCCATGAAACAGGATCGTTCATCGATTTTCAACGCTGGAGCACACTATCTGTCGATTGCCGATTTGCTCAACTATTGGCTTACCGGAGTGATGGCCAATGAGATGACCAATGCCTCCACAACCGGATTATTTGATCCTGTTGCCCGGCAATGGGCATGGGACGTAATCGAGACGCTAGGGTTCCCGAAATCTTTGTTCGGTAAGCTCGTGAGCGCGGGGACTATACTCGGGCCGCTTACCGATACCTTGCAACATGAGCTCGGGGCATCCTCGGATGTGAAAGTTGTCGCAGTTGGTTCTCACGATACAGCCAGTGCCGTGGCTGCGGTTCCCAGTGATATCGATGAAATAATGTATATCTCCAGTGGGACTTGGTCATTATTGGGTACGAAAATCCCAAAGCCGATCGTTTCTACGGAAGCCCATATGAGTGGATTCACCAATGAATTGGCGGTTGACAACACCATCCGGTTCTTAAAGAATATCATGGGCATGTGGATTCAACAGGAATGCATTCGTTATTGGGAGTCGATGGGAGAAGCGATCAGCTGGAAGGAGCTTGACCGGCAGACACTTGAACAATCTGATTTCAAGGGTAGTATCAACGGCAATGACAAACGATACCTGTTACCGAACAGCCACTCTTCATTGATGGTCGATCGGATCAAGGACCAATGTCGAGAACGCAATCTTCCTGTGCCGACCAACAAAGGACAGTATATGGTGGCGATATACCGGGGACTCGCTGAAGCCTATGTAGAATCGGTCACACACCTCAGAACCATATCAGGCCTGTCATTCGGTGCGATACATATCATTGGCGGCGGGTGTAAGAATGAGATTCTCGATCAATGGACTGCAGACTCCACCGGGTTGCCAGTGTATGCAGGTCCTGCCGAAGCCACTGCCTTCGGGAATATGGTGGTGCAATCGGTTGCGATGGGACAATCCGAGTCATTAGGAGCAGCGCGTCAAATGTTGCTGGCCAATCAAAAAGTCAAGTTGTTCAGGCCTTCTGTCAACTGAACAACACAGCCTTCAAGCCCTCGATATCATCGACAGCGTAATCCACAAATTCTGGTACCGGCAGCTTGTTGCTGTTGAAAAAGCAGCTTTTTGCTCCCGCGTTCTTTGCAGCGAGGCAATCTATGTCCCTATCTCCGACCATCAATAGCTGTTGGCTTTCGATACCGTTATCATTGATGATATGTAAAAGTGCACTCGGGTCGGGTTTCAGGGGGTAATTGTCTTCGGCCGTAATCATTTCACAAAACAAATCTTTTAATCCGAAATAGTCGAAATATTCAAGTGAGGATGTCCCCCTGTGGGTATAAAGATGGTTCCTCATCCCATGATCAACGACCTTTTTGAGCAGGTCAATCATCCCGTCAAATGGCTTGACCATGTTAAAGTCGGTCGGACTGCCGTAGGTCCTGTATAATTTCATCAAAGAAGGGGCATCGATCTGCTCGTTCTGATAAAAGACCGCGGCATCGCGAACGCTCACCAGCATATGCGATAGGATCGAATCATCCGAATCGTAGATTCCATTCTCATTGAGCGCACGTTTGAATGCCAGGAACATATGGGGATAACTGTCGAATAACGTACCGTCAAAATCCCATGCGATATCTGTATGCTTCAAGATAACACCTCGCCATCCAAGCTATTTGTGCATATGTACATCGATAATCGCGTTCTGTCAATACGGTGTTGCACCTTCGTTGCAATGCGTGAGAACGAACATTTTTTGTTGCATAAATACCCACATTATGTTGCATAAATATACAATATTTGCTAGGATGCGTCAGGTCGGGTGTGTTATGCAACAATACTGAACCGACCAAAAGGCGGTTGAAGTGCAGTACGCCCACTTGGTCTTGGCTGACGGTACATGTTTCAAGGGAATCGGTGTCGGTTCTTTTGCCCCAACAATTGATCAGTTGCTTCAAATGCATATCGGACAAGCTCCTTGCGGTGAAGTGGTATTCAATACCACGATGGGCGCATACCATGAAATACTCACCGATCCTTCGTATGCGGGACAGATGGTCACCATGACTTCTGCTCATATCGGTAATTATGGGTGTGATCCATCGTGGGATGAGATGAGACTTCCCATACCCGCTTGCCGGGCTCTCATAGCACGGGACATATACCTTGGCCAAGTCCCTCCAAATCGTATTCCGATTGATCGGATGCTCAAAACCTGGCACATGTGTGCGATCAGTGAAGTCGATACCCGGGCGATCACGCTTCATATCCGGGATCACGGAGCAAGTTACGGCGTATTGGTTCGTTCGGACCAACTTGACCGAAATGAAATTACTCTGATTACCGATTGGCTTTCTACTTGTCCGCCGATGGAAGAAAGAGATCTCATCAGCGAAGTTATCGTTCCACAGATAACCATTGAGAAAAGTACCGGCACTCCCGTTGCCAGATATGCCCTGATCGATTTCGGGGTCAAGCGATCGATAATAAAAGAATTGCTTGCAAGACATATTGAGGTGGTTGTCATACCATCAAGTGTACCCTTTGACGATATCATATGCGAAGATCGGCATTTTGATGCGGTTTTTCTCTCGAATGGACCGGGTGATCCCGCGATATTGAGTGATTCCATCAAACGAATCAGGAACCTTAACGGAGTTCTGCCTATCGTGGGAATATGTCTCGGTCATCAGTTGATAGCCCATGCGTTGGGTGCGAAAACTAGAAAAATGAGTTTTGGCCATCATGGGGGAAACCAACCGGTAGTCGATCATTTTAGTAACAAAGTGTTCGTGACAGCCCAAAATCATGGGTATTGTGTTGATGAGCATTCTCTTTCGAAATCAACTGAAGTATGGTTTACCAATGCCAATGACGGGACTATTGAAGGCATAATCGATCAACGATCTTGCATGGCATCGGTGCAATTCCATCCCGAAGCATCACCGGGACCACTCGACGGAAGACAGATTTTCGACAAATTCATTGAATTTATCACCACGCACGCACGACAGGAGAGTACTTCATGCCGGTAAGGGACGACATCCATTCTATACTGGTGATCGGTAGCGGACCGATTGTCATCGGCCAAGCATGCGAATTCGATTATTCGGGTACGCAGGCAGTGCAGGCTCTTAAGGAAGAAGGATTCAGGGTAATCCTTATCAATCCCAATCCTGCGACCGTCATGACTACTATATCATTGGCAGATGCCACATATATGGAGCCCTTGAGCTGTGAATACGTTGAGCGTGTCATCGATATCGAGCGTCCTGATGCGTTGCTGACCACGATGGGTGGACAGACCGCATTGAATTTGACCATGGAATTGCATAGGAAGGGAATTCTCGACGCTTATGGTATCAAAATCATCGGTGCCGGGATTCATTCGATCGAATTGGCTGAGGATCGGCGAAGGTTCAAGGAAGTAGTCGCTTCACTCGGATTGGAAAGCGCTCTATCGGTTACGGTCAAATCGGTGGAGGAGGCCGCAAGGTTCAAGGAATTGGTCGGCTTGCCACTGATCCTGAGACCTTCATACACACTCGGAGGAGTCGGCGGAGCCTTGGTTGACCAAGAAGACCGATTCGTAAGTGCGGTAGAGCATGCCTTGGAGTCTAGCCCGGTCCATGAGATTCTTGTTGAGCAATCGTTGATCGGATGGAAAGAATTGGAACTCGAAGTGATGCGAGACAAGCATGACAATGCGATTGTCGTGTGTTCGATTGAAAATATCGATTGTATGGGTGTGCATACGGGCGACAGCATTACCATCGCCCCGATCCAAACACTCAGCGATACGCAATATCAGCGAATGAGAAACGCCGCCATTGATATTTTACGGGCTGTAGGAGTTGATTGCGGAGGATCGAACGTTCAGTTTGCCTTGGAGCCCGATTCAGACAGGATGGTGGTGATCGAGATGAATCCCCGGGTTTCCCGTTCGTCTGCCTTGGCCAGTAAAGCGACGGGATTTCCGATTGCCCGATGTTCGGCTAAACTTGCGGTGGGTAAAACCTTGGATGAAGTTCTCAATGAAATCACAGGAGCGAGCGCATCCTGTTTTGAGCCGGCTCTTGACTATTGTGCTGTCAAGATCCCACGATTTGAGCTCGAAAAATTCCCTATGGCGATGAATGCCCTGGGAACCCAGATGAGAAGTATCGGCGAAGCCTTGGCATTGGGGCGCACAGCGCTCGAGGCGTTGAACAAGGCAATCCGGTCAACAGAGCGTTCGCTCGAAGGTCTTGTACCCCTCGAACAGATAATCCCGTATACCAAGGAAGATGCCGAGTTGATGCTTGCAAACGCTCATCCATTACGATTATTTGCCGCATATTCGATTCTCTGTCGCAAAGGTATCGAAGCCGTCGATCAAGTGAGCAAGACCAGCGGTTATGATCGTTGGATACTTTGTCAAATGCTGCAACAAATATCTTTGGAACAAGAGTTGAGAACGCAATCATTGGACAGCATGCTGTTGCTCAGGGCAAAACGGATGGGGCTATCCGATAAGCATATCGCTAAGATCGCGGAAGTAAAAGAGATCGAAGTCACTCGAATGAGAGAGAACTTTGAAATCAAGAGTGTGCGTCACTTCGTAGATACCTGTGCGGGAGAATTCGTTGCCAAGACGCCGTACTGCTATCAAACATATGGCGAGACAAACGAAGGGCAGCCATTAGGACCCAATTCGGTCGTGGTCGTCGCAAGCGGTCCGAATAGGGTAGGTCAGGGTCTTGAATTCGATACCTGCTGTACGCTCGCATCATTGGCTTTGCGCAGGCATGGAGTGAAAACCGTGATGGTCAACTCAAATCCGGAGACCGTGTCAACCGACTACAACATTTCCGATCGGCTTTACATCGAACCGCTCACGGTGGAACATGTACGGCGGATTATGGAGAGTGAACGCACTCAACAGGTTTTACTTCAACTCGGAGGGCAGACACCGCTTAATATGGTCGATGCGTTGGAATCTTCGGGTGCGGTTATCATGGGAACAAGCGCCCGATCGATCCGCATAGCCGACGATCGCAGACAATTTTCTAATCTTTTATCTCAACTTGGATTACGCCAGAGCAGGAATCGTAGCGCTATCCGCAAAGATGAAGTCTTTCATTGTGCAGAGGAAGTCGGATATCCGGTATTGTTACGGCCTTCGCATGTTCTCGGTGGTCGGAAAATGACGATTGCTTACAATCAGGAAGAATTGAAACAATTTATATCACATGATATTGAGGTATCGATAGAATCACCCCTTTTGGTGGATCATTTTCTAGAAGATGCATTCGAATATGACCTTGATGCGGTTTCTGACGGCACTTCAATCCATATAGGGGGGATTTTGCAACATATCGAGGCTGCTGGAATCCACTCAGGTGATTCGGCAGCAGTATTTCCTCCTTACAAATCTACTCCTGACATTTTGGAACAGATGCGCCAAGCCGCGCTCGCTCTCGCCCGGGCTTTGTGTGTCAAGGGCTTCATGAACATTCAGTTCGCGGTACAAGAGGGGCTGCTCTATGTGATTGAGGTAAATCCACGTGCTTCGAGAACCGTACCCTTTATCGCAAAAACCTCGGGTATAGATTTGGTGGACATGGCAGTCCGTATCTGGCTAGGTGAAGATCTGGTAGCCCAGCGGGTGGTCGCCCAAAAAGGTGATATCTCCGAGGGCCATTGCATCACCGGGTGGGCAATAAAGGAAGCTGTGTTCTCATTCGATCGTTTCAGTCACATTGATCCACGGCTCGGTCCCGAGATGCGATCGACCGGAGAAGTGGTTGGCTTGGGAGAATCCTTTGGGGAAGCTTTTGCGAAATCACAGATAAGCGCCGGCAACGAATTACCTCTTTCCGGAAGGGTCTGCATATCAGTCAATAACCGGGATCGGAACACGATACTCCCGATTGCAAGACAGTTGAAAGAACTCGGATTCGAATTGGCTGCGACCAGGGGGACCGCAAGGGATTTGTTCGATGCGGGGCTATTATGTGAAACCGTGTTGAAAGTCCATGAAGGACATCCAAATATCGTTGACCACATGAAAGCCCGTAGATTCTCACTGATCATCAATACTCCCATGGGACCGCACGCACTTCATAGCGATGACGACATACGGACTATGGCAATGCGTCTGAAAATTCCATACACCACGACAACGAGTGCGGCGATTGCCGCGGTTGAAGCGATCAAATATCAAAAATCATCGCAACGTAAGGTAAAGAAATTGCAATAGCTATTCATCAGGTTGATTAGCCTTCAAAGAGAAAATGTGTTTTACCTTAAGTCTTATTTGATAATTAATTGTCTATAGTATCTTTTTATATTCAGAAATGATGAATGATTTTACTTGACAGGAGAAAGGCTCGGTGGGATAATTACATTATCGATAATGTAAACGTTAATACAAGCGTTTTGGCACCGAGTTGCATGGGGTAAGAAAAGAGTATGGAAAAGAAATTGCGATTTGCCGTGTTTTTTGGGAACAGGGGATTTTTTCCCGGTGAAGTTGTGGCTTCGGCAAGAAAAGAGATGAGTCAGGCAATCATTACAGCTGGTTTCGAACCGGTTCTGATGGACGAACACCTCACTAAATTCGGTGCTGTCGAGAGTATGGAAGAAGGTAAGAAATTTGCTTCATTTGTCGCACGTGAACAACCTGACGGCGTAGTACTTTGTCTGCCGAATTTTGGAGATGAGACGTCTGCTGCAATCGCATGCAGGGATGCTGGTGTCCCAATATTGATCCAAGCCTATCCGGATGTAGCCGGAGAAATGGACTTTAGTCACCGACGTGATGCTTTCTGCGGAAAACTTTCTATCATGGACGTGTTCAGACAATATGGCATCCCGTTTACCGTAGATGTCCCGCATGTGATTCATCCGCTCGATGACCGTTTTATCCAGCAGCTGAGAGATTTTGGAGGCATTTGCAGAGTTGTGAATAACATGCGTCGTTGCACGGTGGGCGCGATCGGAGCGAGGACAAGCGCGTTCAAGACAGTCAGGTATGATGAAATCGCTTTGCAAAAGTATGGCATCACCGTTGAAACAATTGATTTGAGCGATCTTTTACACCGCGTGGATGCGATCGATAATGTTCTGGCTGTCGGGCAACAGATCGATGCCTTGAAGAAATTCACGGATTGTTCAAACGTACCTGCAGAGGCGTTAGAAAAAATGGCGCGCTTACGTTTGGTCATCGATCAATATCGAGAGGAACTCGATTTGGATATGATTGCGATACGATGTTGGAATGAGCTCGAAGTGTTTTACGGTTGCGCACCGTGTGCGATTGCAGGAATGTTGGGAGATCTTGGAGTTCCTGTGGCATGTGAGGTAGACGTGTGCAATGCGATCATGATGTATGCTCTCAAGCTTGCCTCTGACTCTCCCGCTACTTTACTTGATTGGAATAATAATGCAGGTGAGGATTCCGATTCGTGTATCCTATTCCATTGCGGTCCTGTTCCGAGTGCTATGTTGACAGCTAAGGGTAAAATGGTCGAACATCCGATGTTCGCTAAAAGTTATGGTGCCGGATGTGGTTTCGGACCTGTCGTCGACAGGCTCAAACCGGGAGTGTTCACGTTTGCCAGTAGCAAGACAGAAAACGGAGAGTTCGTTACCTATTTTGGGTCAGGTTCAGTACTGGACCAACGGATTGAAAGTGATTATTTCGGAACGAGCGGCGTGGTACATATCGATCGTCTGCAGCAAAAATTATTATCGATTGGCCGGAATGGGTTCAGGCATCATGTGGCAGTCACCTACGGTTCGGTTTCGCATGTACTGAAAGAGGCTTTCGAAACTTATCTTGGTTATTCGATCGTTGAACTTCCATAAGTGAAAAGGGCATTGGCATGCTTGAATGGTAACAACCTGATTTTACACTGAAAGTTTAGTCGAAAATCGGAAAGGGGTCTGGATGGATGCTTACATTATCGATAATGTTAACGGTACGGATGAGCACCGTTTAGCATGATTCAAGTTTGAAACGTCCCCATGGGACGCAAAGGAGGAGAAGATGAAAAAATTCATCGCATTCACTATTGTGCTCGTACTTGGTTTCTGTCTGTTTGCACAGGGTGCTTCTGAAACTGCAGCAGCGCCTGAGATCGCATTCAGCTTGAAGACCATCACCAACGATGCTTTCCAGAAAGCTATCGCAGACTCAGTTGAAGCAGCTGCCAAGGCCGCCGGTGCGAAATTCACTTTGGTTACGGCAGGACAACAGACAGCTGTCTCCATGCAGGTGAGCCAGGTCGAAGATCTGATTGCCAAAGGAGTCGATGGTATTGTTCTATCGCCAATGGATTCCAAAGCGGTGATCCCGGTACTAAAGAAAGCAAAAGATGCTGGAATTCCTGTCGTGTTGGTCGACCAGACGATCGAAGCTGGAAACGAAGATCTGTACATAAGCTACATCGGTACAGACAATTTCAACGCAGGAAAAGTTGCCGGAGAGACCGTTGCGAAGCTCCTTGGCGGAAAGGGTAACGTGCTTATCGTGAGAGGAGCCAACGGAAGTTCGGCTGGAGACGAGCGTGTTGATGGCTTCAAGGCCGGTATCGCAAACACTCAGATAAAAGTAGTCGGCGAACAGCCGGGAAACTGGGCGAATGACCGGGCGATGCAGGTGACGGAGAATATGCTTCAGGCCAATAGCGATATTCAGGGATTGTTTACCGCCAGTGACGTAATGCTCAACGGTATCCTGACAGCCCTTGACAATGCGGGCAAGAAGGACGTCAAGATTCTTTCTGTTGATGGTTCTGACGATGTAAAGGAAATGATCAAAGACGGAGAAGTGTATGGTTCAATGGCGCAATTCCCTGACGTTATGGGAGAGAAGGCTATCGAATTGCTCATGGGAGCTATCAAGGGAACACTCGATGTTAAGTCGGTTCCCAAATACATCGATAGCGGTACTATGGTCATCACGGCAGAGACCCTCTGATTTCTGAATAACATGTAATGGATTTGATTGGCCTGCCGGAGTAGCTGTACCGAAACGTGCTTTCCAAACTCCGGTCGGCTTTCGTCAATCTAATTTTAAGGTAGTAGAGGATTGATAATGAAACCCGTGAAGATAGAAAAGAAACATGTGGTATACACTCTTATCGTAGTGGTATTTATTGTCGCCAGTTCATTTATTCCTGGGTTTCTTTCCATCCGGAACATAATGAATATCGTTCGTCAAAGTTCGATTATTGCCATATGTGCCTGCGGGATGACCATGGTGATAATCATCAAGGGAATCGATCTGTCAGTGACCGGAATGCTTAGCTTCTGTGCCATGATTAACGGGTTATTGCTCTTGCAAGGCTGGCCGATTCCTGTTGCCATGATCATTGGCCTGGCAGCAGGAACCGTTCTCGGAGTCTTCAACGGATTTATGGTCGATACATTGGGAATCCCCGCGTTCATCACCACATTGGTAGTTGGAAACGTAGGGGGTGGCTTGGCACTGCTCCTTAACGAAGGCCGTTCGATCGGGGGATTCCCGGATGCATATGTCTTTATGGGAAACGGAACAATCCTGGGAGTTCCTGTTTCAAACTATATCATGGCAATCTTTGTTATCGGGACGAGTGTCATCATGGCGAAGACCCGTTTGGGCGTATATGTATATGCGATGGGTGGAAACGAAACAGTGGTGAAGCAACAGGGAATCAGTACGAGCATGATCAATTATTTCGTATATGGCTTCTCGGGATTCTGTATTGCGATGGCTGGCATCCTCTTGTCCGGCCAACTTGACACCGTACATCCGACTCAAGGAGAACCATATCAGCTCGATGCCATCGCAGCTTGCGTCATCGGAGGAGTAAGCATGCTTGGCGGAGAGGGAAAAGTGTACTTTTCCCTTATCGGTGCCCTGATAATCGGTGTTCAGAGGAATATTCTCAATCTGTTGGGGATTCACCCGTTTTACCAAAATATTTTTGTAGGGATCATCATCATCGTTATCGTAGCCATAAATATATTCAAGAAGAATCGAGCCATAGAACTCAGTAAGGTATTCTAGGGCAGACAAGAAGGATCAAAAAGATGCACAGCGCCGATAATAGTCAGATAAAGGATATCCCATCGGTTATTTCGAATGCCTTGAGGAAATTCGTGAAAGCCAATGGAAGCGTAGTTATTTTCCTCATTCTGTG
The DNA here is from genome assembly GCA_012523305.1 of Spirochaetales bacterium. GTDB lineage: Bacteria > Spirochaetota > Spirochaetia > Sphaerochaetales > Sphaerochaetaceae > JAAYDK01. The sequence continues at coordinate 14,519 of JAAYIV010000142.1, read as the reverse complement.
GATCGTGGCCTCAGTGTTTGTAAGGAACTTCTTTTCGATCGAGAATATGTTGCTGATCATCAAACAAGCGGCTATCCCTACCATTGCCTGTCTCGGTATTACCGTTGTTCTCATGACCGGAGGGATCGACCTCTCACTCGGTTATACACTGGGATTGTGTTCGATATCGGTCGGATTGTTTGTTAAATCGTTCGGTTTGCCGATCTGGTTATCAATAGTACTGACTCTTCTTATCGGAATTGCTGTCGGTCTGTTCAATGGTGTGCTCGTGCAATATGTGCGTGTGCCAGCATTTATCACAACATTGGGAAGCGGTTTTATCATATTCGGACTTGCCCAGATCATCAGCAGCGGATCGGATATCAATCGATTGCCTCCAGCGTTCAGAGCTATCGGGATTACTGAATTTGGCGGATTGAACACCACGGTCGTGATTGCAATCGTGACATGTCTTGTGATGTATTACGTACTTCACCGATCAACTTTCGGTAGAGCATTGGCTGCATTCGGATTCAATAACCGTACGGCCAGAATGAGCGGAATCAAGACAGAACGGATCAACGTAATGGCGTATGTGATATGTAGTTTTCTCGTGGCTATCGCAGCGATCCTTCTTACGATACGAGTGAACTGTGCCCAACCGACCATGGGGGGTGGAGTATACACGTTTGAGGTAATCACAGGAGCTATCATCGGTGGGGCGAGCCTGTTTGGAGGAGTCGGTACGGTAATCGGCAGTGTTTTCGGAATCCTTATCGTGAAGATAATCGAAAACTGTATCAATTTACTCAATGTTTCCTATTACACGTACCAAGCGTTTCAGGGAATCGTGATTTTACTTGCCATAATTTTCGAAAATGTGAAAAACAGGAAACTGTAGTGGAGGGAAAGTATGAAAAAGACAATCCTTGAAATGCGTGAAATCACGAAATACATTTTTGACGCATTCGGGCACGCCCTCCGCGGAAGTACGGTCAGGATTCTTGATTCGGTTGATTTTGATGTGAAAGAAGCCGAGGTCCATGTGCTTATCGGGGAAAATGGAGCAGGAAAATCTACCCTGATGAAAATCCTCGGTGGAATCATTCCCCCTGACGGCGGAACGATGAAACTTGATGGGAAGGAGATTTCATTTTCAGGACCGAGGGAATCGTTGCACCATGGTATTGGCTTCATCCATCAGGAATTGAACCTGTGCTTGAATCTTGATGTGGCCCAAAACATATTCTTGGGGCGGGAAATCGGAAAGAAACTCTTCATTGATAAAAAAAATATGTATGCTCGTAGCAGTGAGATGCTGGCAAAACTCGGTTTCGATATAGATCCTCACACCCTTGTCAGGGATCTTTCGACTGCTCAGCAACAAATCATCGAGATTGTCAAAGTTCTTTCTTACGATTGTCGGATCATCATCATGGACGAGCCGACAGCGAGTTTGACTTCGACTGAGATCGAGAAATTATTCGAAATCATTAAAGAATTGCAGAAAAAAGGTATCAGTATCATCTACATCTCCCATCGGTTTGAAGAATTAAAGGAAATCGGAGACCGCATCACCGTATTGCGAGATGGGAAATACATCGGGACCGTCCCGATTGAAGAGTTTGATTATGATCAGATCATCAATATGATGGTCGGCAGAAAACTCGGGGCGATGTACCAATGCCATCATGTGCCGACTACTGAGAAGGTTCTGGAAGTAAAGAACCTGAAGATTGCCAGTCATACGAAACCCATTGATCTGTATGTGAATAAAGGAGAAGTCGTGGGTCTCAGCGGTCTTGTGGGATCAGGGAGAACTGAACTGGCCAAGTCAATTTTTGGTAGTCGGACGTATTTCGGCGGTACGATCAGGTATGACGGACAGGTGATTAAAAAGGTGCACCCTTCACAGTTGATTGCAAAAGGCCTCGTCTATCTCTCCGAAGACCGTAAATTGGAAGGATTGGTACTTGAAATGCCCATAGCACACAATATAACCTTGGCATCGTTGCCACGTCTTTTCCCGAAAACGAATATTCATCGTGGCAAAGAACGGACGGTCGCCTTAAAAGGTGTCCGGGACCTTAATATCATCTCGAATTCACTCGATCAATTGTGCAATACGCTCAGCGGTGGAAACCAGCAGAAAGTAGTTTTGGCAAAGTGGTTGTTAACGGAGCCAAAAGTGCTAATCTTGGACGAACCTACCCGTGGTATAGACGTGAATGCGAAAAGCGAGATATATAGGATCATTGATCGGCTGGCCTCTGAAGGGGTTGGAATTCTCATGATCAGTTCTGAGTTGCCAGAAATTATCGGAATGAGTGATCGTGTATATGTGATGCGAAATGGCACGATATCGGCAGAGCTGACAGAGAAAGAGGATTTCGACCAAGAAAAAATCTTATCATACACGCTTGGATGACAGGGGTTCGGAATGAAAGGATTGTTGTTTGACATCAAAGAATTGGCTGTGTTCGATGGGCCCGGAATACGGACGACCGTATTTTTAAAAGGTTGTCCATTGCGCTGTTCATGGTGTCACAATCCTGAGGGTATCGATCCAAAACCACAGTTGATGGTGAGTTATCATTCATGTATTTCATGCGGAGCTTGTGTTTTAGCGTGTGACACCGATGCAAATGCGAATTTGTGTACGGCATGCGGAACGTGTGTTCCCAGTTGTCCGTTGCGATTGCGCAGGATTGCGGGACAGTGGTGGGAAGCCTCTGATTTAGCTAAAGAATTGCTTCGAAATCGTACAATATTGGAAAAAAATGGGGGAGGGATTACTTTTTCCGGAGGAGAACCCCTGTTGCAATACGCCTTCATGCTTGAAGTAATCAAAAACCTCGAAGGATTGCATTGTGCTATTGAAACAAGCGGTTTCGCTTCAGAAGATGTGTTTAAAACGATCGTTGATGCAGTTGATTTTGTGATCATGGATCTCAAGGTGATCGATGATGCCATGCATCGCAATTATTGCGGTCAATCAAATAAACCAATACTGCGCAACCTTGAATACTTGAAGCGTTCGGGTGTCCCATTCATGATACGGATTCCTATGATTCCACAAGTTAATGACAGTGAAGAAAATCTTATCGCCACCGCAGATCTTCTTGGACAGGCAGAACACCTGGTGAAGGTGGAGTTGTTGCCCTATCAAAAGACTGCGGGTGCAAAGTATGAGATGATCTCTGAAGAATACAGACCGCGATTCGACGTAAAAAGAGAACCGAATGTATATACGCACATCTTTATCGACAGGAATATCGTCTGTTCGGTAGGTTAGGATGCCAGATTATTGAGGTAAAATCGATGGAGCAACGAATAGAAAACATAAGAGATTTTTTTATAGTGGACAAAAAGCATCACGCTTACCGGCAGAAACAACTCGATCCTTTGGAACTTACGAGAACGTTGGAGAAGGAACATCTTGACGATGTAGAACGAGCGTACCGACGCCTTGAGTGGGTATTGTCCCATGAGCAACCGGTGGTCTTTTCCGATGAACAAATCACTTTCGTTCGAACAGTATGCGAGGTCCCGGAGATCTTTAGTGAAAGAGAATGGGATACGATACGTCAGAAGCATCGAATACATGAACAAGGCAAAGTATCGAACATCAATTGCGGTTACATGTCTTTGATTGACATTGGCACCGCTGGAAAACGAAAAGAGATACTCACAGCCCGTAAAACATACGAAGCACGACACGATAAACAAAAAGTTGCCTATCTGGATGTGTTGCTCAAGGTGTTGGCCAGCATGGAACATTTTTCTGACCGATACCGTGAAGCAGCCCAAAAAGCAGGTAACACGATCGTAGAAGAATCTCTTTCGGTAATTCCAAGAAAAAAGCCGGAAACCATGTTACAAGCTCTGCAATTTTTTCGACTGATACACTATTGCCTTTGGGCAAGTTTCAACTACCATAACACGATCGGTCGGTTCGACCAGTATATGTACCCGTATTATAAAAATGACATAGATGCTGGCGTTTTGGATGAACATGGCGCACTTATGTTGCTTGAAGAATTTTTCATTTCATTCAATAAAGACAGCGACCTATATCCCGGGATGCAACAAGGGGACAATGGCCAAAGCATCGTCCTTGGCGGTGTAGATGAGCACGGAGCAGATGCATTTAATGACTTGTCCAAATTATGTATGAAGGCGAGCCTGGAATTGAAGTTAATCGACCCCAAGGTGAACTTACGGGTTCACAAAGATACTCCGCTCGCATTATATGAATTGGGAACACAGATGACAAAGCAAGGCTTGGGATTCCCCCAATATTCCAATGACGATGTGGTGATCCCGGCATTGAAGCGATGGGGGTACGAACATAAGGATGCCTCCAATTATGTTGTCGCGGCCTGCTGGGAATTTATCATTCCTGAAGTCGCCATGGATATAGTGAATATCGATGCGTTGTCATTCCTGCAATGTGTGATGGATGCAATCGAGACGCTCGACGACTGCGACACGTTCGAACAATTCGCAAAAGAGGTGCGTAAACGTCTTAGGGTTCGAGTTGCACAAATCTGTGCGAATACCAATGGTATTTACATGGAACCGGCACCGTTGATGTCCATATTAATGAACGGTTGCATAGTAAAGGCACAAGATATAAGGGATGGAGCAACATACAATAATTATGGGGTTCATGGTACCGGCTTATCTTCAGCAGCCGATTCCCTCGCAGCGATAAAACGCTATGTGTTCGAAGAACGGACAGTGGACAAACAACGACTTTTGCACGCACTTTCAACTGATTTTGCTGATGATGCGCAATTATTGGCCATGTTACGATACGATGCTCCCAAAATGGGAAACGATGATGATTTTGTCGATGATCTGGCAACACAATTATTAGATTGGTTCGCAGAGGCGATGGAAGGTTATCGTAACGACCGCGGTGGAATTTTTAGGGCGGGTACAGGATCGGCCATGTATTATTTGTGGCATGCTGATGAACTTGGGGCTTCTCCGGATGGAAGACGGTCAAAAGAAGCGTTCGCCTGCAATTTTTCTCCATCGCTTTTTGCTAGAACCAAAGGTCCTGTTTCGCTGATCAAAAGTTTTTCAAAAGCTCACCTTGAACGAGTCGCTAATGGCGGCCCTCTGACACTCGAATTGCACGATACGATGTTTCGTAGTCCTGAAAGCATCAAGAAAGTGGCGTCGCTTGTAAAAACATATATGGATCTCGGAGGGATGCAGATGCAATTGAACGGCGTAAATCGAGAAACGATGCTATCTGCACAAAAATATCCTGACCAATACAGGAACCTTATAGTGAGAGTTTGGGGGTGGAGCGGATATTTCGTAGAATTGGACAAAGAGTATCAGGACCATATCATAACTCGCATGGAACTGGACATGTAGCAATATCTTGGTGTACGGTTTCTCCAGAAGGTTATGCTTCAAAGGAGGTGGTCTTTCATGTCTAGAAGATCAAGACGCGTAACGATGAAGGATATTGCCGAAGCTACCGGGTTTACCGTGAATACAGTAAGCCATGCTTTGAAGGATCTTAAAGACATATCGGAGGAGACAAAAAAGGTCATCCGCCAAAAAGCACGTGAAATGGGATACCTGACAAATCTCGTTGCGGTCTCGATGCGTTCGGGAAAAACCAACACGCTTGCAATCATCATTCCTGATATTGGCAACCCTTTCTTTGCAACAAAAGTCAAAGAGATGGATGCGTTGCTTCGAGATAACGGATACTCATCCATAATCATCAATACTGATGAAAATAGTGAAAAAGAGTACGAATCGGTGAGGATGGCGATAAGTAGGAAAGTTGACGGGATCATCATCTGTCCGACACAAACCAGGACCGACATTTTCGATTTGATGATTGAAAACTCCATTCCCTATGTCGTCATCGGCAGAAAATTTTCTGGCCATCTTTACTACTCGGTGGTGTGGGATGATGTGCGTGCAGGGTATCTGGCCACCGAACATCTCGTACGACAAGGAAAGAAGCGAATTCTCTATCTGAATGGTCCGCCGCATATTTCTTCATCGAACGACAGATTAGCAGGATATAAGCTCTGCTTGGAAAAACACGGCATTGGATTCGATGAAAAATTGGTTACCGAAGCCGATATTGTTGAAACATTAGGGTGCAACTGCATTTATTCGATTTTAGAAAAACAGGTCGTCTTCGATGCGATATTTGCTTTTTCAGATTTCATTGCGTTTGCTGCGGTCGCGACACTGCATATGATAGGCGTGGATGTTCCGGTCGTAGGTGTTGACGATATTCTTTCGGATTTGAATCTGCCGGTCAAGCTTTCTTCGGTTGGAGTAAGAAAAGATAATGAGGCTCATGCGATTATCAAAATGCTTTTCGAACAGATGAAGGATGCTCCGACATCCACGCCTCATATCGTAGTTATCGAGACTTTCCTGGTGAATCGGGATAATTAAGCACGCGCAAAGGGATGCACCCCAGGTACCAAGAGAATTTATTTACACAATTTTTGTCAATTTTTTGATTACATGCGACAGGTTTATTTTCGATACGAGCCCGGTAATGTCTCATATTTTTTACAAGAAGACAATGCCGAACTCTATTTCGAGGTTTAAAAACAGTCCTTAATTTTTCGGGCAGAGAGGATTTGAACCTCCGACCCCTTGGTCCCGAACCAAGTGCGCTAGCCCCTGCGCTACTGCCCGATATGTTTGGAAATTGCTTTCAAAGTCGAACCAACTATATACAATGAGACCTATCGTGTCAATGTTCATTGACAATGGTAGTTTGTTAATGGTATTTTTCATGGGATGCATTTTTTTACTTTATCAAATGCACTGTATTAGAATAAAAAGAGGTCGAACATGCCTTCCAAGGAAAACAAGAATATCGAAGCTGATACCAATGTCGTTGAATTCAAACCAAATAAACCAAAAGGCAAGGAACCTGCAAAGCCGGCTGCGAATAGCACCAAAGCAAAGAAAAGTTTTACCCCGTCCCAAATCATAACCGTAATAATCCTCGCATTATTGGCAATCGTATTGATACTCGGCGGAGTGTTGCCATCATTCATTTCCACTCGCACCGGAGGTGATAGCATCCTTTTTGGAAAATATGACGGGACACCCATCGAATTTAAAAACGGTAATTATTTCCATAGACAATACAGCACACTTTCACGTCAAACCAACGACACGAGCATCAATGGCATGTACCAAGTATGGTACAACTCATACCAAAATACGATTTTCCATACAGCCCTGACAAAAATGGCGAAGACAGCGGGTATCGTCGTTGCAGAGGATACTTTGAAAAAAGCTATCATCGATAGCGGCGCTTATAACAAAGACGGTGTGTTTGATGCTGAAACATATAAGAATTCTACAATCGATTATCAAAAACAGATAAGTACGAGTGTAGAGGAGAATCTTCCTGCTCAGATGGTCATTCAGGACATCACGACAGTGCTGACACCGGCTGGCGAGATTGATTATATCGTCGCGATGAGTGACAACGCCAGGACATTCGAATATGTGACATTCGATTCCTCATTATATCCTGATGATTTGACTCAGGTATACGCGCAGGCAAATCTTGCCTTGTTCACTCTTGTCGATGTTTCAATTTTGACCATGGCTGAAGAGGAAGCGTTGAAGACCGTTGCAGCAGAAATAGCTAACGGAAGCACGAGTTTCGCTGATGCGGCTCTGGCTAATAGCATTGATGGATTTGCTTCGGAAGGCGGACGTGCCGGAGTATTTTACCTTTACGAACTGCAAGATAACTTCACCGAACCTGAGCAGGTAAATATCTTGTATTCGACCCAGGCGGGATCTGTTTCACAAGTTTTTGCTTCACCTTCGGGATATACGCTCTATCAAGTTGAACGTGCTCCATGGATTGCAGATTTCTCCGATCCTGAAGTATTGTCTGATGTGAAACGATATATCGGCCAAAAAGATTCCGGAGTTCTCACTGGCTATCTGGAGGAGCAAGCCCAACTATTTGCAGAAGTCGCAGAACAAAAAGATTTTGCTATCGCTGCGGGTGAAAAGAACCTTGAAACCATTTCTGTCCCGGCTACTCCCGCAAACGTCGGAAATTCTTCCTATCTGGGGAGTTTCGCGTATACGGATTACAACGGCCCGTTAGCTTCGTTATCTCAGAATTCAGATGTCATGAAAGAGTTATATACGGCTCCAATCGGATCGGTGACAGGTCCTTACACGGTCGGTTCCAGCTTTTTAGTGACAAAAATCACGGGCGAGGAAGCAGGAGATGCCCAAATGGGTGAATACCTTAAGATGGTATACCCGTACTATTCGCAATCGCAAGCACAGCAGGATCTGGCGATGTCGGTATTCGCTTCGGATAAACTGGAAGATAATTTCTTTGAAGTATTCTTCGATAAGATTCTTGGATACGGTAGCGAAACATAAGATAATAGGTATTATGCGTTCTGCGGAAGGCTGCTCGGTGGGCAGCCTTCTGTCATTGGTGACGACAGGCGTATTCATGATTATTGTATAAGAGTATAATGGAACTGGTTTTTATCAGACGGAGAAAAATATTATGAAATCGCCAAAAGAAATGGCATTGGAAAGAAAATTGCTCGCACAATTGAGCGAACATCCCGAAGCACGAAAAGTCGCTGAACTCTTGACAAGCGATGAAGAGATCCAGGTTATGCAAGATTATGCGAACAGTGTATCGATCATAAGGCTCGGATATAATGATCACGGTCCTGTGCACATGCGTCAGGTCGCAAAAAATGCCGTGATGATGATGCATCTGCTGAAAGATGCCGGAATCCAAGGAAACCTGGAAAAAGACAAAGCGGGAACCTTCGATGAAAGTCTTGCCGCTGTGATACTGGCTTCATTTCTCCATGATCTGGGAATGGCGGTCGGAAGACAAGACCATGAGCTATTCAGTGCAACGCTTTCATTGCCAATCATTACCAGGATTCTTAAACAAGTGTATCCTGATGATATCCAAAAACTCGTTGCGGTCCGTTCTTTGGCCTTGGAAGGAATTGTCGGACATATGGCCAATCGGAAGATCCATTCGATCGAAGCAGGCATTATTCTGGTCGCTGATGGATGTGATATGGAAAAAGGCCGTGCTCGAATCCCAATTGCCTTGTCCACAGAACCAAAAATGGGGGATATTCATAAATATTCTGCTAACTCGATTGAGAGTGTGGACATAACAGCAGGAGCAAACAAACCGATTAGGATAATAGTCGAGATGTCCGCGGAAGTTGGTTTTTTCCAGATAGAGGAAGTATTGTTCCCGAAAATTAATTCAAGCCCTGTCAAACCCTATATCGAACTGTATGCGGGAGTTCAGGGACAAGAGCAAAAGCGATATCTGTAGTAATGTGGTTTTATTTTATTAATGAAAGAAGCCCTTATTAAAATATGCAACCACTTTGATATCAATAAACCTGTGCCACTTCTATTAATAGTCAGTGCACCACCAACATTGAGTTGAGAAAAACTGTAAGGTCGCAAAGCCATGGCAATGAAGTGAAACTATCGATTTGCTTTCGATAAAAGGCCCCGTTTCCTACATAGGGACAGCTGGCGATATTGATAGCTGAACTTTCGTATCGTAAGTCTTGAACGTATTGGCCAAACCAAAAGGTATCACACAAAAAATAGCATTGTGGATAAACATTATCTTTCACAGCCTGTTCAATCGACGGTACCAGAAACAAATGCGATTATCCTTATATTGAAGCTTTGTAGAAGAATATGAAATAATTGACAATCCATCCTGTGGAGCAAGATTGGTCCTTGTGCTATAGTTGCTCCGGTATGATCAAAACAAATAAAAATATTCGCAACATAGCCATAATCGCTCATGTCGATCATGGCAAGACTACTTTGGTCGACGGACTGTTCAGACAAAGTGGGTTGATACAATCGAAGAACAACCAAGAACGCATCATGGATAGCGGTGCCATCGAACGAGAGCGTGGTATCACGATAAGTGCAAAGAACTGCGCGATTCAGTGGAAAGGTGTGAAAATCAATATCATCGATACTCCAGGTCACTCCGATTTCGGTGGTGAAGTTGAAAGGGGATTGTCGATGGCGAGCGCAGTGGTGTTGCTCGTCGATGCGGCCGAGGGTCCGTTACCGCAGACAAGATTTGTCTTGCAGAAAGCTTTGGAAGCCAGTCTCGAAGTGATCGTCATCATCAATAAGGTCGACCGTCAGGATGCCCGTCCTCAAGAAGTTCTTGATGAAGTCTATGATTTGCTATTGGAGCTGAATCCAGATGAACGGATGCTCGAGGTTCCGGTCTTGTACAGTATCGGGCGTGATGGTTCCTGTGGCCTTCGTCCAGAGGCTTTGGACGGAGATTTGCATAGACTGCTCGATCTCATCATAGACGTAGTCCCAGGGCCATCCTACGATGATTCACAGCCGTTTCAGATGTTAGTCTCGGATCTTTCCTATAGCGACTTTTTGGGGCGGCTGGCTGTTGGCAGGATAATCAACGGACGAGTAACCACGAATGATAATCTTGTTTGTATCGGGGCTGACAATGTGTTGAGACCTCTTCGGGTAACAAGATTGCAAAGTTACAACGGTCCGACATTTTTTGAAGTGGAATCTGCCGAATCGGGTGATATCATTGTTCTTTCTGGAATCGATAACGTGTCGATCGGTGATACTATCTGCACGAAAGAAGCTCCGAAAGCGCTTAAAAGAATCCATATCGATGAACCAACTGTCTCGATGCGCTTTGGCAAGAATATCTCACCATTGGCGGGTAAAGAAGGGAAATTCGTTCAGTCGACAAAAATATGGGAACGATTGCAAAAGGAAGCCATGCTGAATGTCTCGATCCGGATCGAGAGGAATATTGAAGAAGATAGTTTTACCGTCAAAGGACGAGGTGAATTCCAATTGGCGATAATTGCTGAGAATATGAGGAGAGAAGGGTTCGAACTGTGTGTGGGAAGACCAAAGATCATCTTCAAATTTGATGCGGAAGGTAGAAAAACCGAACCGATTGAATTCCTCAGGATTGACTGTCCAGAGATATTCAGCGGAATCGTGATGGAAAAATTGGCAAAAAGAAAAGGGATGATGCAAAACATCAATTATACTTCCGATAATCGGGTTACCATGCAATTTGAAATTCCTACCCGGGGCTTGATCGGGTATCGTGATGAATTCTTGACCGATACGAAAGGGACGGGAATCATGAATACTTGGATGAAAGGGTATGAACCGTACCGAGGTGATTTCCCAGAACGATTTTCAGGATCTCTCATATCAGACAGGTCAGGTACTGCGGTTGCTTATGGTCTATTCGGATTGGAACCACGGGGAAAACTTTTCATCGTACCAGGAGATCCGATCTATGAAGGAATGATTATCGGTGAACATAATAGAGACATCGATTTGACATGTAATCCCACAAGGACTAAAAAACTCACCAACCTGAGGGCCTCTGGCAAGGATGAAGCAGTGGCACTGACTCCAGTGGTTAAACTTTCACTTGAACAAGCGATCAGATTCATAAAAGACGATGAATTGGTTGAAATTACACCTCTATCGATAAGGATGTGTAAGAAATTACTTCATACACAAGAACGAAAAATATTCGAGAGCCGAGGTTATATTCCCGAATATTTGTGATTGGTAATGCAAAGGGTCCATTCTTGAGAAGGAATCATCATTATGCTTAAAAGACAACAGTTGCGGCAAGAAGCATTTAATGTACGGGCATTTCTCATCTCACTGGCAGCCATCGCCATAGTTACGATCGTATTCGTTTTCTTGTTGCCAGACGATATTGACGATTACGGATTGTTATCACTCATCCCAGCGTTGTTTTTGATCGGTTATATCTTTTTTACAAAACGGATACTGGAAGCACTTACGCTAGCAGCCCTCTTATGTTTCGCAATGGCTGATAAAAGTGCGTTTCTCAGCGGTTTTAGTAGCGCTTTACTAGATGTAATGATGAGTGAAGACATGGCATGGCTGATAATCGTCTGCGGTTTGATGGGCAGTATCATAGTTTTGATTGAAAAATCGGGCGCTTCAGCTGCTTTCGGACGGTGGATAAGTAAAAAAGCTAAAACTCGCACGGGAACGCTAGCGTGGACATGGATTCTCGGAATCGTGATGTTTATCGATGACTACCTCAGTGCTCTTACCGTCGCCTCTTGCATGCGTGAATCGACTGATGACAAGAAAGTTTCAAGAGAGATGCTCGCGTTTCTCGTCGATAGTACAGCCGCTCCTGTGTGTATGATAATCCCGATTTCAACATGGGGCATATTTGTCGCGAAGTTACTTGAAATCAACAATGTCAGTGCGGAAGGGGAAGGGATGTCTTTTTTTATCAAGACGATACCCTTTAACTTTTATGCATGGTTTGCCCTGTTGATTCCGCTTTTGGTAGTATTGGGGAAATTCCCCTTACTCGGGAAAATGAAGCGTGCTGAAGAAAGAGTATTGAATGGAGGCCCGGTAGCCCCCCCGAAATCAGAAAAAATTGATATCCAAGCAGACGCAGATGCGGCAAAAGGAGCCACTCCTAGGATTATCAATTTCATCATTCCAATTGCGATTCTGATTCTCGTAACGTTACTTACCGATTTAGATATACAGCTCGGTGTGTTGGTAACATTAGCCAGCATGTTCGTACTCTACATCGGGCAGCACATAATGACAGCTGAAGAATTCGCCGATTATATTGTTGAAGGTCTCAAAAACATGGTGATGCCGCTATTGTTGATGGTGCTGGCGTTCTTATTTTCATACGGTGCGGACAAAATTAATTTTACAGAAAATATGATCGATGCCGTAGCGCCTCTGTTATCTCCCTTATGGCTTCCAGTAGTGGTTTTTCTTGTGCTTACGGCAACGGAATTCATCATGGGAACAAACTGGGGAATGTATATCATCGCCTTACCTATCGTCGTACCTCTGGCACAGGAAGTGGGTGCTAACACGGTATTATCAGTTGCTGCCGTGCTTGCTGCCGGTGTGTTTGGCAGTCATATCTGTTTTTACAGCGACGCTACTGTTCTTTCATCAGCAGCAAGCGGATGTGAGAATTTTGAACATGCAACCAGCCAATTGCCTTACGGGCCGGTTGCAGTTGTGTTGTCTGCGATAGCTTTTATAGTTTCGGCCCTGGTATTGTCCTAAATTATAACAATCTCAACTTATGATCAGCAGCTTCTTTATGGACTTCTTCTGGCCATACGGATGCCTGAACTTCCCCTATATGGGCTTTTTTTAGTAAAAGCATGCAAAGACGCGACTGACCGATACCGCCACCGATTGTCTGTGGGAATTCACCAGCTAAAAGCCTTTTATGCCAATACAAATTTTTCCTAACAGTTGTATTTCGAAGTTCTAGTTGACGTAAAAGAGCCTCTGTATCGACTCTGATTCCCATTGATGACAGTTCAAGCGAATCTTGGCGCACATGATCCCAGACGATGATGTCTCCATTTAGGCCATGAAATCCATAAGCAGTTTCTGTTGACCAATCATCATAGTCAGGAGCTCTTCCGCCATGCAACTCTCCATTTGGAAGAGGGTAACCGATACCGATAAGAAAAATCGCTCCGTATCGTTTTGCCAATGCACGTTCACGTTCAATCGGTGAAAGATTTGGGAATTCTTTATAAGCATCTTCGGTATGGATGAATGTGATTTCTTCAGGTAATTCAACCGTACACGCCGGGAACATCTCACTGACCAAAAATTCTGTTCTCTTGATAGTTCTGTAAAGACGTTTGACAACCGAATTTAAAAATTCAACAGAACGTGAATGTTCAGGCATCACCATCTCCCAATCCCACTGATCAACATAAATCGAATGGATTTCATCAATCTCATCATCAGGACGGATAGCATTCATATCTGCATAGATACCGGTATTACTAGTAAATCCGTAATCAGCTAATGCCATTCGTTTCCATTTTGCGAGAGATTGGACGATTTCCATCTCAGTATTATTCAAATTCAAGACAGGGAACGAACAAGGACGCTCGGTTCCGTTCAGATCATCATTAATACCAGAATTTTTTGGAACAAAAAGCGGACTTGTAACTCTTGATAGATACAATTCTCCTGACAATTCGCGTTCGAAAGTGTCCTTTACGAACTTGATTGCTTTCTCAGTGATCCACTGATCCAATAGTGGCCGGTAGTCCTTTGGGAATTGACTGGTATACACAATGATCCTCCTTGTTGTGCAACAACAATTTGGCATAATAAAGTAAATTTCAATGACAGAAATGTCAATAGATTTCATAAAAATAGCATAAATATACTAAAAGATGTTATAGAAAAATGAATTATTAGATATAGTCATATACATAGTGTATAAAATACCTGTATAAAAAGTTACAAACTATAAGAAAAAATATTGTATATGAGGGTCTTGCAAAATGAGCGGTCGTCATGAATCGGCATCCATGTAACGATACTGTTGACGATGATCGTGAGGGCTGAAAAGCCCAATCGATTGCCTTGAAGGAGAAATCACGCCAAATCTACTG
>JAAYIV010000025.1 GCA_012523305.1 Spirochaetales bacterium | reverse complement strand
CTTACCGATCTTGATAGGAATAAGACGACCGTCCCTATCAATTGGTGGACGATTACCGAAAGTAACATCAATAGCGTAGCTAGCCAGATCCTCGGGAGTGTGATTTTTAATATGATGGCCGCGGCACCGAATATGGCCATTGTCTGGATGAAACTGATGATGGTACCGCTAAACAGTACTGAAAGTATGATATTTCTTAATTGGACAGGAGTTGCCTTGAGCCGATTGCGTATCGGAGAGAAAAAGTCATTTCCCAAGTTTTCAAAGCTCAATGATGCCCCGAAAATCTGGAATGACACTGCAAATCCTACTATCAACACATGAATGTAGTGGGTCCTGTCCAATCCGATGCTGTTTTGGAAAATAATCCCGTTGAAAATGTAATTGAAAAAAATGATCAGCACGACAGGAACCGCTATCAGGATGATATGGCCAAAGATATCCTTGGAACTTCTCAGTATATGGAATTTGAACATGGCTTCATACCTCATCCCGCAGCTGTTTGCCGGTCAACGTGAGAAACACATCTTCAAGATTCGGTTGCTTGGAATTGATGTTCACAATCCCAAGCGGTGCTAAAATTGGTATGATCTTATCGAATAACGATACTCCTCCGGGGAATATGATGTGATATTGGTTGTCTTTCATCACTACATTTTCAATATCAGGAATTTCACGTAGACTGTTCAATGCCTCCTCATTGGCAATCCTTACATCCACGAGTATGTGCGAATCTCCTTTGATCCGGGCGATGAGTTCAGCCAATGTCCCGTGTGCTATGGTATGGCCTTGGTCCATGATATACACTCGCGATGCGATTGCCTCGACTTCCTCGATGTAATGAGAAGTGTAGAGGATGGTGATGTTCTTTGTCGCCAATGATTTGACAAATTCAAGGATGAAGTTTCTTGATTGCGGGTCGATGCCGACTGTCGGCTCGTCCATGATAAGGAATTCAGGATCGTGCAAAATTGAACACCCTATATTCAATCTTCGCTTCATACCGCCTGAATAGTGTTTGACCTTCTCATTCAAACGATTTTCAAGACCAAGCAAGTGGGCGACCTCTTTGATTTTCATAAGCAGTTGCTCTTTTTTCAAACCGTAGAGACTCCCGAAGAACATCATATTTTCCTTGGCTGTCATCTCTTCATACACTGTAATCTCTTGGGTTACATACCCGATGCGTTGCTTGATAGAACGTTCTTTTCCATTTTGAACAAGATCAAAGACGGTAACAGTGCCTTCATCGATGTTAATCAGTCCGATGATTGCCTTTATACACGTGGTCTTGCCCGCTCCGTTCGGCCCCAACAGTCCGATTATCTCACCTTTATGCACTTCAAGGTTCATGCAATCCAATGCAAGCGTACTGTTAAACCGCTTAATTGCTTCTTCCATTTTCACTATCATCGATATCACCTCGCGATAAATATATCTGACTAAGTTAAAAATGGGGTAGTTACAAATGTAATGTTTTTCATACGACCCGAGGATTGGCTCATGCCTAAAATATCATTGTTTTTTGGTTGTATAAGCTTTTGTTTTGACTTATCATATAGATATGTCATAAGAGATGATAATAAACTTGGATTTATTATAAGGGCCTTTGATTTTTAACATTTCAAACTGGTTGGGCTAATTCATAGTGCCTCCATGCTCCATCACGACTTGCTGAAGAAATGGGGGATATCGGTAACGAACTTCGAATACGGGGGTGTGTCATGACTCGAACTTCAGCACAATGCTGTGTAAAGGTTGCATGGAAACTATTAGCTCTGTGTGTAGTAGGTATCTTTCTGTTCACACTGCCGGTATCAGCGGCCGTGAGAAGTGCCCAAAGCCGGGTATTGAGTCAACCGGATGACGTTGTAACCACTGTGAGAGGGAATTTCAAAGCCGGCCATCTGCTCAGTACCCCATTAATATCGATAACTATAGTGAATGACCCGACACCGGCCTTCCTGCTTTTGAATCTGGAAATTAAATTCGGTGGTGATTGGGCAGATGAAACCGCTGTTGTGAGTTTGGTGAAAAAACTCAATGCCAATGAAACTCTGACATTTAGCAATAAAGACATGCTCAATTATCTCAGCGCTATCAGAAAGACAGGCAGTTCGGTAAGCGACACGCTGAAAGAAAAAATCGGTATATCCAGCCTTGATGATAGCAGTGAGGCGATAGGAGCATTAGTAAATGGGCTTAATCTTCCCGAAGGTGAATACACCATCAAACTGACCGCAAAAGAAGTAACGCTAAGTGATCCGAACAATATCGAATCAAACATAACCAATGAAAGAAACCTTCACGCTACTGAGGAAGTGAAGTTTAAAGTTGTTCACATCGGGGCAATATCCAACGTGACATTCCCTTCAATTGATGTCAAAACCATATCCTTCAATGTCCCGATGATACCAGTGTACAGTGCTGCTGAAACCCATACGGCAAATGGTTCGACATCTTCAACAAAAGTGGTAATCAGTGGTCCGGGAGTATCGCAGACACTTTCAAAAGCCCATGCAAAATCGAATGCTTACGCCGTTGGTGCGATCAAAGGGTATCCGTCGGATACGACAAACGGGTTTGTCAGTTATGATGTGTCCGCTGTCAAATTCAGAGCCGGAAAAAAGTATTCGATAGAAATCAGCTTTCTTGATTGGAATGGAACGGAGATAGAAACAGTGGGGAGCCCCAAATCGGTGGAATTTTCGACTCCGAAGTTAAATACGGCTATTGATACTTCCGATCCCTATCGCCCTGAGTTTAGTTGGAGTTATATTGGAAGCGATTATTCTTCGTGGACCAAAGAATACCGTGTTTATGTCAATGGCGCATATAGAGGCTTTACCACAAATAATAGTTTCAAGTTGTCCACACCTCTGAGCCCGAACACCACCTATAGTTGGTATGTGATGCCTATCAATAAAGATGATTCACCTTTCTTTGATTCTGCGACGCCACTGACAAAAACATTTACCACGAAGGCACATACGGATTTGACAGTATCTGTCGATCAACCACCAAACAATGCGATCTTGATTGTTGGTAATTCATATGATTTTTCAGCCGATGCTTCATACTCCGATGGTGCGAGTGCCGCATCCTCCTCATGGAGAATCGGGAATGAGACAAAGAGCGGATTGAATGTCTCCTATACTCCGAATCGGAGGTATGCGTCCAATTCGTTGTCTGCATACGCAAGCGTGACAGACTCATTGGGACTGACTAAAAATTCAACTGCCATGTACATGTCCGTCCTTGATCCTGTTGTCGCGATGCAAGGCGGAACCGCTTTATCGGTGAAAAAAGACACTGCAACAACTTTCACTGTTGATGCCAATGCAAGTCGTGATATTGCCCGTTATGAATGGTTTGTTAACGGTAGTGCTGTCGGTACGGGAAATAGGGTCACCCAATCATTTAGTCAAAGCGGTACCTTTCAGGTCTATGTAGAGGGCACGACCGTTGCGGATATGAACGGCAACACCAAAACGGTGAGATCCGCGACCACCACTGTAGAGGTAATTGGATCCGGGCCGGTAGTATCGATTACTCAGCCAAAGACCGTTGGGAAAATGTTAATCAATAATCGGCTTGACGTAGTAGCCTCTGTTACAAATGAAAACCGTTTGTCAAGTGTACAATGGACAGTCAGTGGTCCGGATACTTCTCAATCAGGGACTTCAGGAAACCAATTACGTTTTGTACCGACCAAATCGGGAGAACATACGATAACGGTAACGGCAACCGATATCCATGGATTGAAATCTTCTGCTTCGATTCGATTGTTGGCAATTGATCCAAAGGTAACGTTGCAATCGCCGGTGAATAATGCCTCATTCGGCTTGGATCATGAACTGACACCAGTGATTGATGCTCCGTATGCCGATTCAGTCACATGGTCAATCGGAGGGACGACGGTAACAGGATCATCATACCCGCTCAAATCATTAGGAGTTGGTAATTACGCAATTGTCTATACTGCTAATTATAATGTTCTCGGGCAACAAGGCAATCTTTTAGTTCACTCTGTTGGCGGTCCAATAAGCAGAATCAATGTGGTCGATCAAAATCCTCCCAAAGTTACCATCCAATTTCCTCAACAAGGGGATGTTCTGAAAGCCGGCGAAACCTATCGTTTGAGGGCTGCAGAGGAAAGTGACACACCGATCTATGAACGATACTGGGAATTCGATGGTCAAAAAATTAATGGCAATTCATTGCAAATTCCCACATCCACCATGCAAAAGAATGTCAATCTGTCATACACGGCGGTGAATTCCAGTGGAATCAGGAAAACAGAGACGATATCCGTAAAGGTTATCAATCCCTCATTATATGTTGTTGTCCCGCAATTAAAAGAATACTTGATAGGTACGACTATTCCGATTACAGGATCTGTCGCAGATGGAGAACTGTATTGGATAATCAACGGTATCGAACGACCTGATTGGGATAAGAAAATAACTACTGCGGGAACCTTCGAGGTTAAGGCAGGATGGCGAGCAAAAGCTTTGGATGCAAGTGGGAATGAACGTGAATACACTGCGTTATCAGAACCCGTAACATTTACCATGTACAGTAATAAAGCCCCTGTAATTTCGACAGCGTTGCCGGTTGCGGATGTGTTACGTGAACGTGTTAATCGTGGAATTGCCTTCTCGGTCGACGCGACCAGCGATAATTCGCTTCAACCGGTATCCTGGCAAGTCATCAAGGACAACGTTATTATCGGATCCTCCGGGAAATCGCTCGTACATACATTCAATGAAGCAGGCCAATATACCGTCAAGGCAACGGTTTCGGACAATTATGGTAACAGTATTTCTAAAGAATGGGCGGTGAAGATTGTCGATCCAAAAATTTCGATCGATAATTTTTCGAATGCAATAGTATTCCCGAAAGGAAATATTTTCGCACCAATGGTGACCACAAAGGATTTGACTTCATATTCATTGCTATTGGATAACCTGATCGTTCCCGAAGATTATGATTGGAACAGTGTTTCGGTCGGATCACACACGCTTAAGGCTGAAGGATTTTTCACCACCACTCAATCACAAGGTGCCCAAAAGATTACCTCTGATGCCATTGCATTCAATGTCGAAGATCGGACACCCCCTGATTTTGAGCTCATTCCAACCTTCGATGATGGATCTCGCCTTGTTGTCGGTAATGAATACACATTGATCGCATCCCCGCAGGGGAATGAGAGCATCCAATGGTATGTGAACGGAGTTGAAAGAAGTGGTTCAAGGCTCGTGGGTGATTAT
>JAAYIV010000141.1 GCA_012523305.1 Spirochaetales bacterium | reverse complement strand
TGAACGAAATATGGGAAGAAATCAAAAGTTTCAAAAAAAAATGAACATGGTACCATTGATATGCGAAGGCATTCTCAGTTGCAAATATCGGCTTTTGTCCTATGAGTGCTCATGGTAATGATGTTGTCTTTTAGTGTTTTCAATGGTAGGATATGCCCATGGACAAAGAGGAAACCGCTATGGTCAAACCCGTTAAGAAAAAACGGGATGCAACACCGATTTATGCTAGGATCGCACTTGATATTGCCAACAGGATTGTAAATGAGGAGCTTCAGGAAGGAAGGAAACTCTCTGGGCGATCCCTTATGTCGAGTGAATATGGAGTTTCTCCTGAAACAATCCGCAGGGCTTTTTCTTTGCTGGAAGAACAGCAGGTAGTAGCTGTATACCAAAACAGCGGTGTCCGAGTGGTGTCTAAAGCAAATGCGCAGCATTATATAGCGTTACACGGAAATAGAGATCAAACACGCGAACTGTTGGCGAAGATGCATGAATTGATCGAATCTCATGAAAGAATCGGACAGGAGCTGTTTTCGATAGTCAAAACCTTAGTGGATTCCACAGAACGTTTTGCAGCCAGCAATCCGTTTTTTACCTATGAATGCACAATCGACCCTACGTCGTTTCTCGTTGATAAGACATTGGGTGAGGTCAAATTTTGGCAACATACAGGAGCTACTGTCATCGCTATCAGGCGCGCCGGTTCTATCTTGCTCTCGCCGGGGCCGAAAATGAAGCTGGAAGCCGAGGATACGCTCGTTCTTGTCGGTGCACAACAAACCCGTGATATCGTAGTCAGTTTCGTCTCGATCGGACCGGGTAATTCAGCTTTGTACATCCAATAATTGATACTCACCTCCTCTTTTGATTGAGTAGAAATAGTTATGGATCTCTTCTTTTCAGCAATCCGACCATCAAAAATCACTTGTTTTAACGGTGATTTTATGATATTCCTCATGCGGTATTTATGTTATTTGGCAATTAATTTCTAATAAATACTATTCAGACAAAGATATACATACTATTTACCTCTGCCTTGACAAACTGACAATTTATAGTTATTAATAAAGTTGTCGGTTTGCTAGCACTCTGATTGACACATAGTTGTGCTGATGCTCATCGAAGAGCAATGTGTAGACCGATATCATCACACTAGAAGTTCAAGGAGGAACACAATGTTAAAAAGAAAAATCTTCTTGTTTGTATCGTTGATTCTTGTAGTTGCCATGTTGCCTGTATTTGCAGGAGGAGATAAGGAAACTACTTCGACAAAGACGATCAGGGTCGCGGAACAAGTACCGGGACTCATTACTCCGGGAGTATGGGATGGACAGGCATTCTCACTGAATTCAAGTATCTATGAATATCTTGTTGAACTGAACTATCATGACGGGACTCTCGATCCCGTACTGGCAACCTCATGGGAAACAGATGATGGATCTAACTGGACATTCAAGCTTCGCGAAGGAGTTACTTTCCACGATGGCAGTACATTTGATGCCAATGATGTGAAATACACTATTGAAAGAACACAGGATCCTACCGTAGGGCATTTGAAAAAGGCAGATTTTCAAGATGTTGTCTCTGTTGATGTGATCGATGATTATACCGTGGTTGTACGGTTGAGCACGCCAAGACCGACTTTTATATATCAATTCACTGATTACAATATGATTATTCTTTCAAGTGATTATGATTATGCAAGTTTTGGCGAAACTAAACCGATGGGTACCGGACCATTCATGCTGAAGCAGATGACCCCTAAGGAGTCTGCATTGTTGGAACGTAATTTGACTTATTGGAATCCTGAATTACCAAAAGTTGATAATATTGCAATCTACTTTATTGCTGATATCGATGCAAGAGTTTCAATGTTAGAGTCTGGCCAGGTTGACATCGTGCCGTTCGTCACTCCGATAATCAGGGAACGTCTGGAGCCAAAACAAGGTGTTAGCGTGATATCTCCATATCAGGAACATCGATTTATCGCTATGGCAGTAGATGAAAAACCGTTCGATGACCCCCGTGTGCGTTTGGCCTTGAAATATACGATCGATCCTGAAGTATTGGCACGAAGTGTGGCCCAAACTGAACTCAATGACGGTTTTTTCTACAATGAAACTCCTATATTGAACAGCATGGCAGAATACAAGGACATCCAGTTCAGAGGTCGTGATATCGAGAAGGCCAAGCAGTTGTTAGACGAAGCCGGGTACCCAGATGGCGTATCAGTAGACTTGTATTATGCAAGCGATCACCCATATGGAAAGGAATTATCCCAAACAATCAAGGAATTGGCCGCACCCGCAGGCTTCGCCATCAATCTCAAGGGTTATACGAGAGACGTATATCTGGCACAGTATTGGTTGAACGTACCATTTTCAATTACTGGGTGGGGTGGCAGAGTTGATCCGTCCATGTTATTGGCATTGGCTTTTAAGTCCGGTGGTTCGTGGAATGAGTCACACTTAAGTGATCCTTACGTCGATTCTTTGATTGACAGGATTGCGGCCGAGCCAGATTTTGATACAAGAACGAAGTATTATCATGATTTGCAACAGTGGTTCCATGATGAAGGACCATTACTCAATGTTCAGGTTCCCTTATTGATTGCACTCAGTGATAAGATCATCGATTATCGTCATCCAATGACCATGATACCACAGCTTAAATACGCTGATATCAAGTAATATTATTTTATTGGGAACCAAATTAGCATACAGTACACATGTTGGTTTGGTTCCCATATTGTATGCGATCACCTTCCATCTTAATGTTACCGACACATTCTACCTTGTCTATGCCTGATCTCACCGTTTGTTGGATTGTCAATTGATTGAGATTGCAGTGGGAATTCAAATTGTTGACAAACCGACAATTCATGATGTCTAATGAAGTTGTTGGTAATATCATATTAGCCGATGTGAGAACGGGCATTGAATGGATGTTGAATCGCGCATGAATCAAATTAGTTAACTATATAAAGAAAATGGAACTATCATGAAAAAAATTTTACAATTGATAACAAAGAGGATGTTCAGTCTGATTATCACTTTGGTGGTAATGTCATTCATCATCTTCTTGCTCGTAGAAATCATGCCCGGTGATGTGGCACAAATGATTTTGGGACAGAGCGCTACAGAGGAATCGTTACGGGATTTACGGGAGTCAATGGGACTAAACGATTCGGTGATACGACGCTATGTCACGTGGGTCGGTAATGTGATCAGAGGAGACCTTGGGACTTCAGCATATATGCGAAATGTACCGATCAATGATTTACTATGGCGTCGTGTAGGTCATTCACTTATTTTAGCTTTGGCCGCTTTCATCATATTTGTACCTCTTTCGATTGTCTTGGGAGTAATTGCGGGTGTAAAGGAGAAAAAGTGGGCTGATTCGCTGATTTCTTTCTTCGGTCTGGCGACAATGGCTTTACCTGAATTTGTATCGGGCGTGCTATTGATAATTATTTTTTCTGTGCAACTTAATATATTGCCCATAGTCAGTATTATTCCCATCGGTGAGACATTGATGCAAAATCTTGAAATTTTAGTGATGCCTGCCCTTTCCATCACGTTCGTGATGTTTGGTTATGTTTCCAGAATGCAACGTTCAAGCATGATCCAAGTGATGAATTCAGATTACGTCAGGGCGGCGACACTCAAGGGGTTACCGAAGAATTATATAATTTTCCGCCATGCATTGAAAAATGCATTGCTTCCGACTATTACCATCATCGGTATGAATATGGGATGGTTGTTCGGGGGGCTGGTGGTGGTAGAAACCCTCTTCGGGTTTCCCGGGATGGGTTCTTTGCTCATGACAGCTATTAAAACAAGGGATGTTCCGCTCATAGAGGCCTGTGTATTATTGATTACGATAATTTACGCCCTATCCACGATGTTGACTGATATTCTTTACAGTCTGCTTAATCCTAGAATCAGACATCAAGGAGGCCAATCATGAGTCAATTATGGTACCAATTGAAAAAAAGTCCTCTCGCGATTATTGGAATAGCAATACTCGCACTTTGGTTATTCGCGGCAATATTCGGACCTTCATTGATTCCATTTACTTATACAGAAATAGATTCACAACAAATTATGGTGAATCCGGGCGTGAAAGGACATCTGTTGGGAACTGACAACATGGGCCGTGATATCTTTGCCCGAATCGTATATGGAAGCAGATCAATTTTCACTGTCGCTTTGCTTACCTCGATGCTATCTACGTTAATGGGAGTGATTCTTGGCTTTATTGCAGGATATTTCGGAGGAAAAATCGATACCGTATTCTTGAGGGCCATGGATATCATGATGGCTATCCCGCCGTTAGTACTTTCAATGGTTGTCCTTGGTATCTTGGGCGATTCGAATATAATCTCGTTGACCTTGATTGTTTCAATTGCATTCGTTCCGGCTACGGCAAGGGTATCCAGAGGTGTGTTATTGACCGAAAAGAATAAAGAGTATGTGTCTGCAGCAAGAATACGAGGTGAAAGCAATTTGTATATCATGTTCGTGGAAATACTTCCGAATACTACCGGACCAATCATAGTTGAGGCCACAGCCCGTTTTGCCTACTCGATCATGACGGTTGCTTCATTGGGATTTTTAGGAGTCGGGTTGCAACCGCCAACACCAGATTGGGGTATGATGGTTATCGAGAACAAACCCATAATCAGTCAAGCTCCTTGGGCGGTATTATTTCCAGCTTTGGCGATAGCTTCATTGGTCATTGCCATATCTATCATATCCGACTTTGTCGGAAAGGTTCTTGTGAATGAAAGATAATTTATTAGAAATAAATAATTTAAATGTTGATTTTGAGACATTTGACGGCACGTTTTCAGCTGTTCGAAATGTCTCGCTCACCTTAGGTAATAATGATTCTATCGGAATAATCGGTGAATCCGGATGCGGTAAGAGTACGATGGCATTTGCCACGATGAAATACTTAGCAAAAAATGCCAAATCCAGTGGTTCCATACTCTTCAAAGATAAAGACTTGCTTTCAATGAGCGAACGAGAAATGGAACAATACAGAGGTAACCGGATTGCAATGGTATTCCAAAACCCCTACTCTTCTTTGAATCCATCGCTCACTATCGGGTATCAACTGGATGAAGTGAGCATATTTCATAAAAAACTCGATAGGACCGAAGCTCGCAAGGCGTCAATCGAAGCTTTGCAGATGATGAATATCAGTGAACCACAGCGAGTCGTACGACGTTATCCGCATCAGATCAGCGGCGGTATACAACAAAGGATTTGTATCGCCATGGCGATACTGTGTAGTCCAGATCTGATGATCCTTGACGAACCTACGACAGCTCTTGATGTTACTACCGAGGCAGTCATCCTTGATTCATTGAAAGAGTTGAGAGAAAAGCTCAACATGTCACTCATCTACATATCACATGATATGGGAGTAATAAATAAGGTCGCTGACAGGATTGTCGTGATGTATAACGGTGAAATCGTTGAACACGGTCCTAAAGAACAGCTTTTTGATCACCCGTCTCATCCGTATACCCGCGCATTAATAAATTGTATGCCCCGTGGGGGCGTTGTAAAAGAAGAAACAATGCTTAATACGATTAACGGATATGTTAAACGAAGGGGAAACCAAGATGTTGGATGTCCATTCGCTGATCGATGTGAGAAACGCAACGCAACATGCGAAAATACCTATGGGATGAGAGTTGTCGGTCAATCGCATATGGCTGCGTGTGACCGTGCATATGCGACCGATATCACTGACACAAAACATCTTTTGAAAGAGAAACCCGTAGTTGAACAGCAGGTCTTTGAAGACCGACCGTTGTTAGAAATTGACAATCTCCATAAAATCTATGGAAGTCGTCGTAAGGTATATGCGGTAAACGGTATTGCTGTGTCGGTAGCGAAGAGTTCGGTATTGGGTGTGGTGGGAGAATCGGGTTGTGGCAAATCAACTGCGGCGCACATGGTTGCCGGTCTCTATAAACCTTCTAAAGGTAGCATTCTTTTTGATGGTTCTGACATCTCTATCGCGTGGAATAAACGAAGTCCCGATATGTTAAAAAGGATCCAGCTAATCTTCCAAAATCCTGGAAACAGCCTTAATCCGTCACATACGATCGAGCAGATAATCGGTCGGCCAATGAAACGGCTCATGCATATCCATTCTGCTGAAGAACGGCGTAAAAAGATATTGGAAATGTTGAAAAAGGTAGATCTCGGTTCCGATTACATCAAGAAAAAACCTCGACAGCTCAGCGGAGGCGAACAGCAGCGGGTTGCCATAGCCAGAGCCTTATCTATTTCACCCGATCTAGTCGTCTGTGATGAACCGACCAGTGCTTTGGATGTTTCTGTACAGGCATCCGTCCTTAATCTTCTAAATGATTTACAGCAAGAAACTAATTCGACATATCTATTCATTTCACATGATTTGAATGTCATTAACTATATCAGCGATTATATTATGGTCATGTACGCTGGAAAAATTTGTGAATATGGGAAGAGAGACGAAATCATGGCCCCTCCCTTTCATCCGTATACCGAAGCATTGTTATCTTCCATACCTGAAACAGATCCCAAGAAGCAGAAAAAGCCTATCCGTTTGGGAGGACAATTGCCCGATCCTGGCAAGAAACCCAAAGGATGTCCCTTTGCGGGCAGGTGCCATCGTCAAGTCGGTGATATCTGTTATAAGGAATTTCCACCAATGGTACGTCTATCCGGAAGCCATTATATCTATTGCCATCATAATTTTAGTGAAAAGTAATCTAATGACATTCCATTTTCATCATGGATGAAAAGGCCGGTTCTTTTGATGGAAAGATCGGATAATATGGCAAATCGATCGGAGTCCTTACCAAACAATAGTTTAACGAGATTACTCTCGCCTTTGACTCTGACAACGAATACTTCAGCCCCAAGGTGAGAAATCTCGTACCCGAGCGATTCAAAATCGCCGGGAATAAGGTTTTCAAGTTGTTTCACAAGCTCTGGATTTTTTATATTGCTAATTTCATACCGACTGGATCCGAGGTACCTAGATAATGTAATTCGTCGTTCTGTCTCGTCAAAGAATTGATATTGAAATACTTCAAAACCTTCTGGAAGCGCTTTATTCAATAATTCCACTGGGAATGCTGTACACATTGCGGGTGTACATAAAACTTGTGCGAGTAATAGTTCCCTGTCACCTGAGATCCCCATCGAGAGCGGATTGACAAATTCTAACTTTGGTTTAGGGTTAAAACCTTGCGTGAATGCGATTGGGATTCCTGACCGCTGAAATGCCTGTTCAAAAATCCTCATAACGCTTATATGTGAAGCATACACGGCCTTTCCCGTTTTTCCATACCGGAGCATTACCGCTAGTTGCCTAGATCCTTCAACTTCCTGTCGTTTATTTTCACTATGAGGAATATCAACTGAATCGATATCGACTACTTGATACTGCTTGCCACAGACACCGCAGAGATGATCGCATTCATTGAGACATCTCGCAGTCATTTCTCCCTTACCGGCGGCAATCCATTCTGAACCCAGAAAGTGTTTTGACACCCGCATCGAGATTGAATCCCAAGGTAACGGTTCATCAATGGTTCGTTCGCGATAGAGAATCGATTCTACGTCAATCGTAGATTCATGTATGGTTTCTAGCCAGGCGTGTATGTCAAAAAACTCCTCCCAAGCATCCAATCTGCATCCTCTAACATACGCTGATTCGATAATCTTCGAAACAGAGGCATCACCACGACTGATCAAACCTTCGACATAGGAAACCCATGGTTCATGAAACGAAACCTTCGCACCTCTTACCCTGCTCTGGATATCCTTTTTTATTCCGATCAAATGGCTCTTCGCTGTTTGAGGATCAAGTTGGGATGCCCATTGAAACGGTGTGTGAGGTTTTGGGATAAATGTCCCGATATTGATATTGAGGTTGATCTTCGTCGCTTGATGAACTGCCGAGATGAATTCTACGATTGCGATATGTTCTTCTTCAAGCTGTGTAAACGGAAGACCGATCATGAAATAGAACTTTGCCAAACGCCATCCACGCTTCTTCGCTTGTTCAAT
This sequence comes from Spirochaetales bacterium, assembly GCA_012523305.1. GTDB lineage: Bacteria > Spirochaetota > Spirochaetia > Sphaerochaetales > Sphaerochaetaceae > JAAYDK01. The sequence goes on along the minus strand of JAAYIV010000141.1, from coordinate 91,724 downwards.
AATTTCAATAATCTGAGGTAAGGATACTTCTTTATTGATAGCTTTCTGCCACTGTGGCAAAGGAGTTTCAATCGCAAAGGTCAATCCGCTTTTCCGAACCTCGGACAGCTGTTCTAGAATATCGAGTGAGAAACTGCTCACCTTCAATGAAGGCAATGAAAATGAAATATGTTTGGAAGCCCATTCATCATTGAGATGCTCCACGATTTGCCTGAGTTGCGGATGGTCTCCGCTGGAAAGAGAACTCAATGTAACTTCCCGATAACCAAAATCAGTAACGTATTGGGCAACTTGAGCTGATATCTCATCAAGTTTTTTTTGTCGATACGGTTTGTAAAATTGTCCTGCATGACAGAAACGGCAACCATTCGGACACCCACGCATGATTTCCACTACGCCATTGTCTTGCGTAACCTTGAAGTTGGGTACGACAAAATGGTTGAAAGTCGCAGGTGTCGTTGTTTGCGCAAACGACGTATCGATAGCCCTGACAGCCAGACGTTTCCCCTCGTACCATAAAAATGGATATGCTCGAATCCGATCAATCATTTCATTTCGGGTGGCTCCGAGTTGTTTCATCTCAGAGAGAATGATTACCAGTTCTTTCAACCCACCCTCTGCTTCCCCGATGTATACAAAATCAAAAAACGGAGAAAAAGGGAGAGGGTTGGTGATTGCCGGCCCTCCTGCAATGACAATCGGATCCTGTTCGGTTCGTTCAACGGCATGCAATGGAATATTTCCAAGTTCAAGTACTTGCAAGATGTTCGTCGCTGCCAATTCATATCCGATTGAGAACCCCAAGAGATCAAGATCCTTCAATGCGATCGAATGGTCGAGAGTATAAAGCGGAATTTCCCGTTGTCGGAGTAAGGCTTCAAAATCATGGGCAACGGAGAAAACTCTATCACAGAGCACTTCATCCGATATGGAGTTGATAAGATCATAGAGAATTCTCATTGCATGATTGGACATGCCGATTTCGTACAGATCAGGGAAGCATAAGGCAGCCAGATACTTTGCTTTCTCTAGTTTTTTGGGATTAGTTTGGTATTCACCGCCTATGTAACGAGCAGGGTTCTGTATGGTTAATAGCTTATCGTTACATGATTGGATGATATTAATTCTTTGCATGTCCATAAAATCCTTATGTTAACAAAAATGCGCCCGTGTCAAGCGAGCGCATGCATTTGTAATGAAAGGGCGGACCGTAAGCCGGGTTCTGTCGGGGACGATCATCTATCTACACGCAACGTTACCGTTACGTTCTAGCGACCTACCCGCAGGTATCGGACGAACAACCCACCTGCTGCTTGGTCTTGCTCCTGACGAGGTTTTCCCTGCCAATCCTGTTACCAGAATCGCGGTGGGCCCTTACCCCACCATTTCACCCTTGCCTGAAATCAGGCGGTATATTTTCTGTGGCACTTTCTGTAGCCTTTCGGCTCCCGGGGGTTACCCGGCGTCATGTTCTGTGGAGCCCGGACTTTCCTCCGAGGAATCGCTTCCCCGGCGATCGTCAGGTCCGCCCAAAAATATTATAACAAATCGTCGAATTCGTCGGTATCGACGAATTCAGCCATCGATCCCTCCTGAATTTCAGTTTCGGCTTCAGCTATATGGGTCATGAATTGTTCATCTGAAGTCTCAACATGTTCATAGAAGAGAATCCTGCTGCAATATGGACAGAATCTAAATTCTTCCTCTTTTCTCACCTCGTTGACCATCTGGACCGGTAAAGTCATGTGGCATCCTTGGCAAACGAGACCATGGACCGGAACAATACCGATACCGTTCTTATTCTTGATGATCCGCTCGAACTTATACAAAATCGATTCTTCCAAACCAGGGCTCAAGGATTCTTCTTGTTGCTTCAAGTCCAATAGCTCGTGCTCTTTTTTTGAAAGCTCTTCATCCTTTTTCTCTGTCTCGGTACGGACTTCATCTTCTTGAAGCTCAATCAGTGCTTCTTGTTCTTCTAACTGTTCTTCCAGCTCTGAACAATACTTTTCTTTCGCGAGAAGGCTCTTGCGTAACGATTGTTCTCTAGCTGTCGCATCTTTGATCTCTTTCTCGAGCGCTTCGTATTCACGCTGGGTAGAGATTTCTTCCATTCTTTTTTCCGATTTTTCTCGGTCGAGCTCAGCTTGATCCAGGCTAGCACGCAGGTTTTTCAACTCTTCTTTGGCCTTTTCATACCGCTCGTGTTTTTCAAGGTAAGTTTTCTTACCTCTGGTCAATAATTCCTGTTTGGTCTCCAAAGTCCTCGGGATATCTTTAATTTCCTCAAGCACCATGAACTTTTTTGCCAGAACTTCTTGTAATCCTCGGAGTTTCTCAAACTCTTCCTGCATAACGCTATCTCCTGCTCTATGTGTCTTCTATATGAAATCTTTCAATCTTCTGCTGCGTTTCGGATGCCGTAATCGACGAAGTGCCTTTGCTTCGATCTGTCGGATACGTTCCCGCGTTACTTCAAAATACAACCCGACCTCTTCTAATGTCAATGAGTATCCATCCTCTAAACCAAAACGCATCTTGAGAACTTCCTGTTCTCGAGGAGGCAATGTTTCCAACACTTCCCTGAGTTGTTCCTGCAACAATGTGAAAGCTGTCTGGGTTGCCGGGTTTTCGACATCCTTATCTTCGATGAAATCACTCAGTAACGAATCCTCTTCCTCACCTACCGGAGTTTCCAAAGAGATAGGTTCACGGGCAACATTTTTGACTGCTTTAACTTTTTGTGCCGTCCAACCAAGTTTTTCTGCAATTTCATCGTCAGTCGGTTCTCTGCCATACGTTTGCATGAGCATTCGGGATTCCCGCACAACCTTATTGATCTGTTCGATCATGTGGACTGGTACGCGAATAGTCCTTGCCTGGTCTGAGATGGAACGGGTGATTGCCTGGCGGATCCACCATGTCGCATAGGTCGAAAATTTATATCCTTTGCGATATTCGAATTTTTCAACAGCTTTAATCAGGCCAATATTTCCTTCTTGTACGAGATCGAAGAAATGGAGGCCTCTGTTCGTATATTTCTTGGCAATGCTGACCACAAGTCTGAGGTTCGCTTGGATCAGGCGATCTTTCGCACTTTTCATCATCTCTCTGCCTCTCATGATTTCCTTGGCATATGAAATGATGTCTTCGCAATTTTCTTCGAAATCGAATTCGATATTTTTCAAACTTTTTTCTGTCAATTGCACATCGCGGATCAAATCTTTTATTTTGTCAGATCCCATGTTCAGGCGTTTTTCCAATTCAGTTCTTTGCGACGGGACTGCAAGATTCCTTCCCATCAAGCGCAGATCCTTGACACTTGTAACACCGAGTTGCTCTTCAATGAATGCTTTTTTACGCTGTAACTCATAGATATCACGTTCAGCTGAAAGATATTTGTCAGTGAACCCGACGATCTCTTCGGGCTGCAATTCAATTTTTGAAAGTTTTTTGAGAAGCATGCTACGTTTCTTTGCAAACGATTCGTCATGCAGTATGTCCCCACCGGTGGCAATCGTATTCTTTTTCAATTCCATGTAGTTTTTAAGCGGGGTTCCGATTTCTTTTAATATTTCCCTATAGAATTGGAGGTAGCGCTTCTGGTCATTCATCTTTTCCTTCAATTCTTTTGGAGAGAATTCCAATTCTTCTTCATCGAAACGCATGTTCACAATGTCGAGAATATCGTAGAAGCTTGAAATCATGATTCCTGAGCGTAAGATGACATCCTTAATGATTTCAGCTCCTTCTTCCATTTTTTTGGACAACTCGACTTCTTGTTCGGCATTCAGCAGACTTTCTCTTCCGATTTCCCTCAGGTAAAGACGAATCGGGTCATCGACAGAACTGTCCGATTTGTCACTACCGAGGATTCCGCTTTTCCGTGTTGAAGCTTCTCTTGATGAATCAGGATCGCTATCATCATCAAAATCTGCAATTGAATCCCTTGAATTATATCCACTGACCTCATCGTATGAGTCTAATGAACTCTTATCATACGATTTGTCCATATCGGGTTCGTCTTCTTCTTCATCCAAATCATCATCTTCAAGGTCATCGTCAAGCTCTTCGTCCTGGTCACTGATAAGCTTGCTGTCATCCAAATCATCAATGTTTCTCGAAGCAGTGGCAATACCTGTCAAACCGCCGATATCTGCGTCCAAATCCACTTCAAGATCTTCTTCCTCTTCTGTTTCGTCCATTTCATCGTCATCATCCACCTCAGAACCGAGATCAATTAAATCATCAGCCGGTTCGAGTTCGGGAATATGGCTGTTTTCGACTTCAGCGGGTTCTTCATCAGCAAGAAGAATACCTTGTTGTTCCAATAATGTGGTGATTTCATCCAAAGCTTCTTCCGATTTAAATTCATCAGGAAGGAATTCAGGCAACTGGCCTAAGAACAAATGGCCTTCCGATTTGCCTTTAGCCAGTAATAGTTGGAAAAATTCCTTGTTCTCAATATCAGACATGTTCAAGTTTCCTCATTCTCGCCAATTGTTCATCAAGCGATTTTTTCTCTTGTAGGAGTTCCGTCACATCCTGTGATCCGGTCTCCTCCATCTCCGCCACCCTCAGCAACTTCTCAATATTCTTTCGTTTGTTCTCCAATCGTCGTATGGCCATTCTTTTAGCCGAATCGTCCAACAGCTGTTCTGGATTACTTATGAATTCGCCAGATTGAAAACTCATTGCAACAAGTTGCCGTACATATGGATCTTGAATCATGGAGAGAACGATCTCATCTGATGCGGACATATCAGCTCGTAGAGCATTCTCCAAAACGGTATATAATTCGATAGCTGCCTCATCGGACAAATCGCTTATTCGCAATTTATTCCTGTATGCAGAATAGAGGTGGCGGTTATTCATCAATGTCATCACGGCGTACAAATCGATCGAACGGCTCCATGAATAGTTTTCTTTGGGAACATCTGTGGTAACCGGAGTTTTGGTCCCGGATACCTTATAATCTTGCAGGAGAGTTTCAAGTGCTATCCCCAAGCGGTCGGAGAGATGTCGCAGGTATTCCTGCCTAACAATTTCAGAGTCGACCGCATCCAAATACGGTTTTACTTCGTTCAATACTTGAAGTTTTCCTTTAGGCTTCTTGACATCATACAGATTTACCGCTGAATTTACAAGATGATCGAAGGCGGTCCAACTTGATGAACAAGCATCTCTTACCGCACTTTCACCTTCACGTTCCATCAGTTCGGCGGGATCTTTGGCCTCGGACAGGACGATGACCCTTCCCTCCAGTGAAAGTTGTTCACAAATGATAAGTGCCTTATGGGTCGCCGCTTGCCCTGCTCTATCCGAATCGAACAAGAGGTAGGCTTTGTTTGCATAACGCCTTATCATTCTGCCTTGATCTGCGGTAAATGCCGTACCAAGGGGGGCCATGGCCGTATCGAGTCCAGATTGGTGAAGTGCCATGACATCGAAATATCCCTCGCACAAATAAGCAGATTCATTTTTTTTCAGCGAAGATATGCTTTCGTATAATCCGTATACGATCTCGCGTTTTTTATAAAAAGACGTTTCAGGAGTGTTGATATACTTCGCTTTCGATCGATCGCTAAGATCCCTGCCCCCGAATGCGACGCATTGGCCTTTCCAATCACGAATGGGAAACATCAGTCGATCGGTAAATAGTGGATACCGGTGGTTCCGTTTGGAAAACAATCCAGATTGCAACAACAGTTTTTCACTGTAATGCTTCGAAACAAGGAAACGGTAGAGCCACTCGGGATCTTCAGGCGCATATCCGAGTAAAAATTTCTCACGGATTTCAAAGCTGATCTTCCTTCTGTCCAAGTAAGCGCGTGCCTTGGCTCCTTGCAAAGTTTCTTTCAAGATATAGTGGAAGCTAGCTGCCAATTTACCGTACAGATCCTTAAGTGTGTCAACCTCGTTTTTTCGTTTTTTTTCTATTTCGGTTTCTTCTTGTAAGGCTACACCACATGATTCAGCGAGCATGCGCACCGATTCCGGAAAACTGATATGTTCCATTTCCATTACGAAATCAAACATTGAACCGCTTTTGCCACAACCGAAACAATGGAAGAACCCTCTGTCTGGAAGAACCGAGAACGAGGGTGTCTTTTCCGTATGAAACGGACACAAACCCCAATATCGATCCCCTTTTTTGTTAAGGATTAAATAGTTCCCGACGACTTCAACGATCGATAATTTCGTTTTGATCTGTTCGATTACCGCTTCGGAATATTTAGCCATAATCTCCTGCTAATCGCGATTGTTCACGACCATCGGTTCAACACCTTCCTTGAGTTTCACCATTGAATCGATTTCTTCACGTGTGTACAGACGTCCTTTTCCAATGCCAGGACAGGATGTCGCCTCTTCTTTCCACGTCTGTCGACTTTCAAGAATCGAAGCCCAAAAAGGATAGGTCATGCATTGGATTGGTCTCGCTTCGTACACGGAACATCCATTGTCGTCAAGGAAAATACAATCATTGTGTTCCTTTTCCAACAAGCTTATATAAGAGATACTACCCATCGGGACCTTTCGGCAATAGACTTTGATGAATTCATCAAGGCAGATACCGATATGGGAGGCAAGCCGTTCGGCATCGTCCCGTGTAAGAAACACGTATCCTGGTTCTACTCCGCAACAGTATCGGCAACCAGTACAAGAAAATTTCAGGCCACCGTCATAAAAACATTCCATGGTGTCCTCACAGATGAAACAGGCCTTCCTCATGAGAAGAAGGCCTGTTTGGGGAGAGAAGGATTCGGACCTTCGAAGGCTTAGCCAACAGATTTACAGTCTGCCCCCTTTGACCGCTCGGGAACCTCCCCTAGAAATAAATGACTTCGTTACCATACCCAAATGAAATCCGAATGTCAATAGCAAATGCATCAAGAAACGTGCATGACGGCATCGATTTGATCATCTGCACCCATGTCGGATGCGGCACAAGCGTTTTTTTCGGGTAGCATAGCCACCTGTCAGATTCGAACTGACGACCCCGAGATTACAAGTCACGTGCTCTGGCCAGCTGAGCTAAGGTGGCAAATTGACCTTCGCTAGCATACGCAGAGACAGGGTGTTGTGTCAAGGTCATCGAGGAGCAATTTTCCTAGTAGCCATACTCTTTCAACATGGCTTGGATGTCGTTGTAACTTCTCAAATCTCCCCTGGACGGATTTTTCCACACTTTGAACGCTGCAATGGCGTAATTGAGTAACAATACCGCTTCTTGCTTATCACTCATCTTATTCAAAGCGACCGTAGAATAGAACGGGACCTTGGAAGTGCCTTCGGCCCCTTCATAATATTTATGGCGCTCGATGTTCGTCTGGTTTGCCTTGTTCCAACTCTTTTGGAAATCATTGATCTTCGAAGATCGTTTGGAAACGTTCCAGTTACGTTTCCAAAGCATCTTGGAAAGTGCAAGGTAATGATTCGGATACAACTCATCGCTCGGAATGGTATCCAAGGCTTTTCTCGTGTACGAAATGGCTACATCCAAATCACCGAAAGAAATCGGCCAGCCGGGTAGTTGGAAATATAGCTGGCCCAAGACATACCATGCATCGGAATTATCGACATCATTATAATCGTTTACCACTACGGTGAGGTCGTCGCGAAGTAAAGGAGCTTTTGAAAGAGCGTTGAGAGGTCCTTTTGTTTCACCCCATCTGCCAACGCTCGCGCTTCTCCATTGGTAGCCTTTTGACATTGGATGCAATGCGATGGATTCTTCGGCGTATGCCTGCGCTTCTTCATACTTCGCGAAAAGTACGTCGTCAGTTGCGCCTTCGGCATCGAGTTCATCTCCGATGTTCAAAGTTACCCTGGATAAACGCCAAAGTATTTCAGCTTTGGAAACCGGATCGGTTGCGTTGACCAGCAACTTGTCCAAAACTATCTTAGCTTCTTCAAGTTTGTCCTGCTTATACAGTACATCAGCTTGATCGAGTTCAGCAGCGGATGCGAACACGAATGAAATACTCAATACGAACATGAGTGCAAAAAGTAGTATCGCTTTTCTTTGCATTGGAGACTCTCCTTTGGAATGACTTGTTTATTGTACACCACATGGGCAAACTGTCAAGAATGTAACATGATATCCGGGCGCAAGGATTGCGTTCCGCCCAAATATGCGTGCTGCACTTCGGTTCCTTCAGGAACATAGGCATGTAGCATGACTCGGATAACTCTCGGCATCATACCGTTGATTTTTGGTTCTTGCATGCAGAACAGCGGACTTGAAACCGCATCGAATGATTTTCTCAGAGCAGTGGCAGGATTCAAGCTTTTCAAATCGTCAGTGACGGTGAACATGATATCGATACAAGATGAGAAATGTATCGCGGGATTGTCTTCCCATAGAGTTTCGAATAGTTTTTTGATTCCATTTTGTATTGATTCAGGATCATCGCGAGGTATTTGAATGGCTCCCCGTACCGCAACAAATGTCTTTTCCATTGGAAATCTCCTAAAATAGGATTACGAAACCATTTTCTAATACCGAATCGATGATATTGACAACAATCACGCAACAGGCAACCGCTGCCAACTTTGTCAAGATCAACATAACTTCCTTGATAGGCAAGATACTATCTTTGATCCATATAAAAAATACCAACAGCATTAAAAGCCCTGCGTACATGATGTGGAGCCAGGTAAACAGTTCGAGAACGGTGACGATGCTATTGATATACTCGCTCATTAACGGGAAATAAAGGCCCAGTGCAAATAGAATCAGCACGAAGGCATACAGTAACAGCATATAAGTTTGAATTCGCCCGGAAAAGGCCAATACACGACGAGCTATCAACATATTGAGAGTATACCATAAAGTAATCATACGGCACAGGTATCTGTGAACAGACTTGAAAGGTTTGACTTCATGTTGGTAATCGAATATTTATAATTGCGGAATGTCTGATAAGAGCATACCATGGGGATGAAACCTACACATACACAGGAGTTGAAAATGACTGGAGCGAAAGCCTCGTTGAGAGCATTGGGGATTCATGTACCCGATATTCTAGTTCCGAAACATACGTGTGATTTAAAGCGATGGGCTGTTGTTGCCTGCGATCAGTACACGTCAGAGCCCGAATACTGGCAGAAGGTGGATGATTTCGTAAAGGATGCTCCCTCATCCCTACGCTTAATATTTCCTGAAGTATACCTTGATCAAATCCAACCTGAACGTCGTATCGCAGCGATTAATGCAACCATGCGTTCATATCTCGAACGAGATCTGTTCGATACCTATGAAGAAAGTTTTTTCCTTGTTCATCGAACGTTTAATAAAAACCCCGGACGTTGGGGATTGCTCATCGCACTTGATCTTGAGCAGTATGATTACGCCAAGGATTCGAGAACTTTGATACGCGCGACAGAAGGGACCATTCTGAGCCGTATCCCGCCAAGAAAAGAAATCCGTAAAGACGCGTTGTTAGAACTGCCCCACATTCTGGTTTTGATCGATGATGTACAAAAGACGGTCATCGAGCCATTGATTCTGATGCATGAGCAATTGCCTAAAGTATACGAAACTGAATTAATGATGGGAGGCGGTACTGTACAAGCCTACAGGGTACAACGGGAAGAAGTGCTATCGAAAATCTCACGAGCATTCCATCATCTATTTGACCGGCTTGATCCGGAAAATCCATTATTGTTCGCTATGGGAGACGGGAATCATTCTCTCGCCACAGCGAAATCATGTTGGGAAGACAAGAAAATGACTTTGAGCGATGCGCAGAGAGAAAACCACCCTGCCCGCTTCGCATTAGTCGAGATTGAAAATATCTATGATCCGGCGTTGGAGTTCGAGCCTATCCACAGGGTATTGTTCAATATGGATAACGAGCAGTTTTTCAATCAGCTGCACCATCATTGTTCTTCATATAAAGTACGTTCAGTACATGACCTGAAGGAGATCGAACAAGCACTAGCGATTACCGATATGATTCAGCGCTTCGGCTATGTCGATGAGCATGGCATGGCTGTTGTTGAGATCGAACATGGAGTTGCTTCGATTGTAGCCGGGACATTGCAAGCTGTTATCGATTCATCGAAAGTCCATGTTGATTATATTCATGGAAGCGACGTAACGCTGAAATTAGGAACTAAACCGAACAATATCGGTTTGTTCTTGCCAGCCATCGACAAAAGGTCTTTCTTCTCCACGGTCGTCACCGACGGTGCGTTGCCGAGAAAGACCTTCAGCATGGGTGAAGCCCATGAAAAACGTTATTATCTCGAAGCTCGGCGAATCACGATGTAGAATCCCTGAGCAATGCCCCTACGTCCATGGCTCCCTGCCTGATGAGTTTGTAGGGGTATTGCGTCGCATCGATGATCGTTGATGGCAATGAATTCTCGGGGAGAATTCCTTCGACAATCAACGGGACTTTTGTTTTAAATTCGCTTACGATGTGTTCAAACATATTCAATGCAGCCTTCCCCGAACTGTTCACGCTGGTAGAATACATCGGTTGGCCCAGAGCAATGAGTATTTCCATGAGAAATGGATCAGCGGGAACCCTGTAGGCTATCGCGCCGTTATGTTTTGTGGGCAAGATTACCGTCAGAGGACCTGGCCAGCAATCAGCGATGGCAGTATCGAGTTGGGCTAGAAGTTCCGATTTGATCATCTCGAGGGTGGCAAGCTGCAAAAAGGGTTTGCCCTCGGGTCTGCCTTTCATCTTTTCAAGTTTTTTCTGACCTTGCGGGACTCTGGCAACAATACCATAGATCGTATCGCAGGGGATAATCGCCACTTCATCGTTACGTAGATTGTTCACGATGATCTCGATTGCATTCACATCCTTATAATTGATTATCTTCGTCTTCATCGGTATTCCTTCTTTTTATACTTTTCAATATGACCGCTAAAACAATTATCACAATTACCGTTGCAAAGGCGATTGTCATCAAAGCCAGAGAGGCAACCCCTTTGTACGATTTCGTGTTATCACTATCGGTATCAACCACTTTTTGTGGTTCGAACGTATCAGGAGAAGAAAAATAGTACACGGTGTCGCCTTTTGCAGTCTTCCCTATGGTAATCGCATTATCAAGCAAAACGTCTTTTTCGTACGAACGTTCGAATAGTTCCTGTAACGATTGTATTTCAAGTGCCGTCGCATCACGCTCGCGATTACGAACCTCCAGGGTACGTTCGAGTTCACGGTTTACCATCAAACCATGAGTGCCAAAGATTCCTTCCAATATGAAATAGACCAATAAAAAGGCTATTATTATAAGGACAGATGATTTGTTTTTCATATCTCCCTTGAAATATTGTAATGCCTGCTATATCATAACGACAGCACCCGATGATGTAAAGCAAAGTGGTAGCAATCGCCATTGTTCTAAGGATATTGCATGGGAACGAACAAAAAGCAGTCAATCGCAGCAAAGGTGGTGATTTCAGCCTTGGTGGCGTTCGCCGTCCTTGCAGGTGGCACAGTAGCGTTTTTTCGCTGGATCATGCCTCTTGGAACAATTAACACCGAAACGCTCTATACCGTCGCCATCAGGATTTTCCCCGTATTGATCGGACTCATCCTTTTTTCGATGGGAGCCATCATGGCAGCTCCCACTACCGAAGAGGATAAGCGTGATTCATTCGATCAGGTAAAGGCTGACGCGGTGACTGAGCCATTCGACCGGTTGCCCGACGGAAATGTCCCTCCATATGCTGAATCCGCAACCGATTTATTCGATGAGATTGAAGCGGCCGGTATCTATCAACAGCAGACAGGCAAAACGAGTATCGGAGCTTCGTATGCGCCTGTCATCGAACCGTTCAAAGCTCCGGAACCGGCTAGATGGCCTTTTGGGATGCCGCTAGACGATGAGCCTGAAGAACCTATCTGGCAAGACGAATACAGTACTCAACCAAAACCGATTGAAACACCTTTCATCATTTCGGAAGAGATTCCTGAAACACAGGCTCCTGTGATACCGTGGACAACACCGAGCGCTGAAGCCATTGCAATCGATTCGGGAGCCAGCAGGGCAATCCTGTTCTCAGATTATCCATATGAAATCACCAAGGGAACGGTAATCGCCGAATTGCTCGAACCGCTTCCTGAAACCCCGATGATGTTCGATGAACGTATTGCCGAATATGAAAAGTCAATTGAGGATTCTTTTGGCAATAGAATCAATGTCGAAATCGAGTCTGCGGTTCAGGGCGATTATGATTTGACGCTCGCGCTTGTGAGTTTTCCGAAGATTTCCGAAGACGATCATTCGAATGTAGATTCTGAAATTACCCAATTAGTCTTGGATAAACTGGGAGATTCTTCGTTCTTCTATGTGATAGAAGAACATAAAATTGCGGTCATCATGCCCTTCTACGGGTTTGACCAAGCCAAGCGATTTTTCGCATGGCTTCTGGATGTGGTCAGCAAGAAGAATAAGGATTCTTATCTCTTTATCGGGTATTCTTCGTTGCGTAATCGTAAAGTCGATCGGGAAACATTGTATAATGAAACGGAACTTGCAAACGTACTCGCTTCCGAGCAAGGCGGGTTCAGCGTAATCGGATTCGATGTCGAAGCGATCGGTTTGTCACAAGCCAACTAATCTATCAACGGAAGATTGATTTCCATCCTGTCTTTGGTTAAAAACGTATCGGGAAAAATCTCTTTCGCTTCAACCAGTAGTTGTTTCAGTTCCCTGTCCGTATAGCGTGGGCTATAATGGATAAGACCCATCTGCTTTACCTGTGCGTCTTTTGCTACCTGGGCGGCTTGACTTGAAGTCATGTGCTTTTTCTCGGCTGCGCTATCCAACAGCGCATGTTCGAACATGCCCTCACAAAGCAAAATATCTGATTGAGCTACATAAGAAGCTATCTTCGGGAACCACAATGTATCGGTTACATATGAAAATGTCCTTCCTTCGCGTTGAGGTCCCAACACCTGCTCGGGATGAACGACGGTCCCGTCGGTGTTCGTCACTTCCCCTCCGTTTTGAAGTATTGCCCATAACGGACCTTTTGGAACTTTCAAGTTAGCCGCTTGTTCAGGATGGAACTGACCTGGACGTTTGTCTTCCCGTAAAGTATAGCCAAAGCACGGCTTTGTGTGACGCAAAGGAAAGGCCTCCACCCTGAAGCCATCCCCCATGTGAACAATACCTTCATCTATCGTACGTACGACAATCTCATAATTAATGTACATGTCGAGCAATTTTCTGGTCTGTTCGACATAATCTTTCAGTTTTGCCGGTCCGTAGATATATAATGGTTCGCTACGATCTACCTGACTTGAAAGCATCAGCATCCCAGGCAAACCGGTCACATGGTCCGCATGCATGTGCGAGATGAAAATGGCTGAAATCTTTTTCCATTTGATGTTGAGCATCTTAAGTGAAATCTGTGTGCCTTCTCCGCAATCGAATAAAAATAATTCGCCATCCCTTCTTACCAATGCTGAGGTAAGGAATCTTCCGGGAAGAGGCATCATTCCACTGGTGCCGAGTACAAATACATCTAAGTTCATACCATCACTACTCTACAGAGGATTTATTCTTGTTGCAACAGTTCCAAAACACTTATTTTCCTTATTCGTCTTAGTGCGAAAAGGACCGTTACAGCAGAAATAATCAACAATACGGCAATCGCCTGAATTAGGGAAAGCCATGAAATTTCTACAGGAAAATCCAATAGATAATAGCGCAGGGCTGGAATATCGGCTTTTGCCAATGCCGACAGCATAGAGCCCAAGCGAGTTCCTATGGCGAGTCCTATCGTGATGCCGAAAACCAACCCGGTTACGGTAATACTGCCGACGACTAAAGCAAAAGCCTTGTGGATACTTCTCGAGGAGGCTCCCAGAGCTTTGAGAAGTGCAATTTCACGATGATTGTCCTGAACCATTTCATGTGCAATTGACGCGACATAGGACGCGGCGACAAAACCGATCATCACGAACACTAACAATATCACCTGTCTGCTGGTGACGAAATTCTGATAGACCGATTGGTTGAACGATTCCCATGTGAGATATCGGGCATCCGGATCATATGTATCTTTCAATGAATCTATTACCGAATCCAATTCATCCGCCCATGCTTCCTTCACCAGAAATTCCGTGCGTTTGGTTGCTGTCGTACCGCTGGTCTTAGCCAGATCATCGAAATGCATGAACACGAGATTTTCATCAAGTTGCCTGTATCCGGAATCGAACAATCCGCTCACGTATACGAACATCGGACGGGCTGTAAGGTTCCCTGATTCTGGAACGAGCATCAACGCTACCCTGTCACCTACCGTGATCTTCAGTTTCTTTGCCATCGTGGTACTCAACATCACCGGTGCCAGCGACTGGTCTTTTGCAAGCAAGGTCCCTTCATAAGTTATCTCATCAAGTCTGACAGGATTGAAATAACTCGGATACACCCCTTTGAACCGTGCCTCGTTCGTCGCGTCACGTGAATACACAATCCCGTATGCAACAGTTACGCTATCAATACTATAAACAGAATCGATCAATGTCCGTTCGACATCTTCAGGCAACAGCGTGTTGGATTGGATGTGCCCATCTTGTAATGTGACATACTTTTTTGTCATCGCTGAAATCATACCATCCATGAATAACATCGATAACACCAACGGAATCATCACAAGAGCTACAAGAGCGATCGAACCTATGACCCGTCTTCTCCGATGAGGAAAATCACGTGGAGGAAACAGTAGTCTCATCGCAAGCCACACATGGCGTTCTTTACTCATGCCAATGGCTCCAATATACGGTTATGCAATAGATAGGCCGCACTGCATCGTTTCGCCGTCTGGCGATCGTGTGTGACCAATAACAGTGCTTTTTGTTCTTCTTGGACAAGCGAGAAGAGAATATCGGCGACTTGAGCCGATGCTTGTTCATCAAGAGAACCCGTGGGTTCGTCTGCGATGAGCAAATCGGGATTATTCATCAATGCTCGACAAATCGCGACTCTCTGGCGTTCTCCTCCGGATAATTTCAACGGTGATTGTCCGAGTCTGTCGGCCAGTCCAACACGCTCCAACAACATTGTTGCCCTCGGCTTTGCTTTGTTCATGGTCAAGCCCGCTATCATCGCGGGGACACAGACGTTTTCCAATGCCGTGAAATCATCCAGCAGTAGATGCGATTGAAAAATAAACCCGATATGGATATTCCTGAACAAGCTTAGTCGTACATCATCGGCGATTGACAAATTCTCACCTTTGAACATCACTGTTCCTGTAGTCGGACGATCAAGGGTCCCGGCGATATTGAGCAATGTACTTTTACCGGATCCGCTTTTACCGGTAACCGCGACCGATTCGCCTACCGCTATGCTCAAGTCTATACCATCCAGGATGCAGATCGAACGATCTCCATTTTTGAAGGTCTTGCCTATCTTGTGCAATGATAGCAATTCTGAGCTTTCTTGACGGTTATCATTCATGATAAAGCATCTCCATGGGTTCGATGGCAAGCATCCTCCGAATACCTATGAAGGAATTCATGAGGGCAAGCAGTATGATAAGGGCACTGGCAAGGATAATTTCAGCAGGCTTCACTATGATGGTGAACGGATAGGCAAGTAACGAGTTACTTTTACCCGAAAAAAACTTTTGTAACGAATTGAACCAGCTGAAGATTGTTTGGATATTATCGGTAAGTAATAATCCGAGACACACCCCCAAAAGAATGCCGAGCAATGCAATTAAGGTGCCCTGGAGTAAGAATATCACACAAATGCCAGATTTTTTGATTCCCAAGGCCCTGAGCATTGCAGCTTCCCTGCGTTTATGGAATAACAGTCGAGCGGATGAGTTGCGGATATTCACTCCCATGATGATGAACATGGAAAACAAAAAGAGGTACATCAATGTTTTTTCGAGCAGAAGCGCTGAATAAAAAGCATCGTTCACTTGTTGCCATGATCGTACTTCTGCTTCGGGGAAGACCTCAGATAACGCATCTGTCACTTTATGGGGATTTGCCACGTATTGATCTTCTACGTACACTCCGAAAGTGACTGTCTTGGTTCCGGTCATCTCAAACAACCAATCAAAATCGGCAAAAAGTGTCGATGCATCAAATTCCGCGAGCTTTGTAGAAAACATACCTCCCGCAGTAGCTTCCGCGATGAACGGAGCCAATGTTGCAGTTCTTCCGGGCCTTAGAAAAGTTATCCGGATACTGTCACCGATTCTGACTGCGAGTTTTGTCCCGATGGTACTGCCGAACATCAATTGGTTGTCCCGTTGGATGTCTCCCAACGCAATATGTGAAAGTTCAGTGAATTGATTATCGCTTTCCCAAAAAGATGATGGGATGGCACGGATTCTCATGGTAGTGCTTCTTCTTGATGAGGTATCCTGGATGAGAGCTTGTAGATCGATGAAAGGATACGCTGTGGAAACTCCGTTGACAGCTTTGATACGGTCGGTGATTTCACCAAGATCGAGAGTCTGGATAGTATCCACCGGCATGGAAACCTGTGCATGGAACGATTCGATCGAGCGTACATGATGAAGCAAATCCCATTGCAGACTGTTCATCAGTGACAGGATAGTGATCAATGCCATCATTCCAGCTGCGATGCCGGCCAGGATTCCTACATTCGCCTTGCGGTGTCTGTTGCCTGTTGAAAATGCATACCGCCACGTAAGGGTGAACGTCATCCGAATATTCATTACAACCTACCGATATGTGATGGACAATACTGTCCTGCCATCGTTCGCATAACGCACGTCGACGTACGGTTCGCCGCGATCATAGAGTGTCACAACAGATGTGCCTTCTTCAGCAAAAACAACCTCTTTTACTTTTACATCGGATAGCCACTCGATGCTTGAACGAACTGTTCCCCCATCGTACCATCGCTCGACACGATTCTGCAACGATTCTCCGGTTGTTTCCGTCATTTTAAGCAAATTTTGATGCTCATCATACTGATAACTGATCGTTTTGAGAACCTTATCGTTCTCGATGAAAGTTTCTTCAACAATACTTCCATATTGATCGTATGCGGTAGTTACGAATTGATTGTCTATCATCTTGCTTACGACAAGATTCCCCTCGTCATCCCGCTTTAGCGACGGTATTGAAAATCCGCGGTGTTCTTGCCATACGCTGGAAAGTACAGGGCCTAAATCGGGTATCGTAATGATAGTGAATCGATCTTGGCTTCCTTCAGCAAAAGTTATCCCGTCTATATCAGCATGGACAAAACTGACAAGCGTGTTCTGGTTTGCATCAATGGTGAATCCTCCGGCGAGAGACCCGTCAGAAAGGCGCCAAAATTCGGTAATCATTGTTAACCGCCCATCTTCAATAACTCTTTTTGAAACAAGACGATTGTTATCATATGAAAACAACTGGATTTTGAGCGTATCGTTCTGACTTTCGGTGATGCTGACAGGACGGCCGTTTTCAAAGACACTGCGTGTTTTAATCGAATTCGAAGGATTGGTGTAATCGGTATGGATGACGGTTTTCTTCGTCACAGGGCCTAGTTCACTAGTAACAACGGTCAGGTATTGCATCTGGCCGTCTAGATAAAGTCTGCTTTCAGTCGTTGCTGCGCCGGATTCGGCTTCTTCCAGAATCCAACCTCGTGAAATATCCGAACCATCGGCTATCGAGTCGATCTTTTGGCCTATGCTGTTTGAGATATATGCCGATCCTAATAATCTGCCGACAAATAGCAAGAGGACTCCTGCAAGTAACCATCGGCGATTAACGACGCGTATCATCAGGCAATTCCAACCAACGTATCGAGGAATTCATCCTTGTCAAAAAGATGGATATCCTTGTACGTTTCTCCTGTTCCGACAAATGCTACCGGTATGCCCAATCGTTCGCAAATCTGAATTATCGTGCCGCCTTTCGCGGCTGAATCATACTTTGTGAGAATCAACGCGTCTATCCCGATGGCATTGTTGAATAATTCAGCCTGGCTTAATCCGTTCTGTCCGGTGGTGGCATCGATAACCAAAAATTTCTTGTAATTCTGGGCATCTACCTTGGATTTGACCACCTTGTCGATTTTTTGTAATTCTCTCAACAGGTGTTCTTTGTTATGCATCCTTCCTGCCGTGTCGGCGAGGACCAGCCGTTCTCCTTTCGCGTGTGCGCTATCGATCGCATCGAACAAGACCGCACCCGGGTCGGCACCCGGTATGTGCTTCACAATCCTGCATCCCACACGTTCAGCGTGTAACTCTAGTTGGTCGATCGCAGCAGCCCTGAACGTGTCTGCCGCGGCCATCATCACCGAAATCCCCATTTGTTTGTAATATGCGGCCATTTTTGCGATGGTCGTGGTTTTCCCTACCCCATTGACTCCCAAGATGAGAAATAGATTAGTCTTTGACAGGTCGATTTCCGGTTTGTAAGCCACTACCCTATCTTCCAGCAAGTGTTTCATCAGTTGTTGAAGTTCCTTTTGGCCCGTCGTCTTGCTACTTTTCGCAACCTTTCTTATCTCATCTGAAATAACCATCGAAGCCTTAGCCCCTAAGTCCCCTTCGATGAGCATATCTTCTAGATTCTCAAAGAATTCTTCATTGAATGTCGGTATTCCAAATAACGCTTTCAATCGTGCGCCAAATGATTTGTGCATCTACGTATCCTCTCTATCAACGGGAACTATACTGGCTTTTACGATAATAATCAAACAATCGGTAGATAAGGCTGAAGGTTTCGACCACCGCATAGGACCCAAAGGCAACAATTGCCGGTTTCATCGCTATCTGGTAAGTCGGATCATCAAACGCAAAGGAAAGATTATTCATGAGGATCGCCGCTCCTGTCGCCAATAACACTTTTCCCAACGAAGCATATGCTTTATCTTGAGCGATCAACGGAAGATTCGATTGCTGTATCCAATTTGGGTTGAAAGTAATGGTGATTGACTCGCCAGGTTGTGCGATATGGCCGTGGTGTGTTGCCCAATCCGTTTTTTCTGCTTTATAGATACTGGGGAATATGGGATTTTGCAGGAACAAGGGCAAATCATACGAAATTTCAGCATCGATCGTGACTACTCCGTCTCCCTGTCTGCTATACAATAGGATCGGCGGTTGAAAAGTCGGCTTCATGTTGAAATACACGTTACTTGTCTCGCTTTCTCGAACGTTTACTTCCGAGACCGCTTGGTCGAACGAATCCGCACATGCCGTTATGGAATAATCACCGACGGGCAAGAATGTATAATTCTGGATTTGGCTGTCACCAATGTAGAATTGTGCATGGGCTACTGACGCACTTATCTCCAATGCTCCATAGGAGGATCCTGTCAGGTGCGATAGAATATGCATCACTCCACTTTGAAACAGTGTTCGTTCAAGCGGAGGGACACTGATCTTATCGAATAGTAAATCTAGTTCGTTTCCTGACGGGGCATAAGCAATGATTCTGATCCGTTCAAACTTGTCGAACGGTTCCAGGATGATCACGTACAGCATGTCCACTGAAGCTTTTCTGGCAATATAGTCCAGTACGGTAACATCCGACGCAAAAGGGAACAAAGCTTCCGGAAATTGTTCGTCTAGGGCAAGCATCCGCAATGAAACACTCGTATGCTCACTGATCTTTTCTAAAGGTGTACTCTCCGATTCAGGGGGCATGTTACCGTCATGGTGTACGACATACTGGTGGATAGCCTTACTTTCGGCAACATCAAACGCCAACTGCAATCGCTCATTCAACAAAAATGCCTGACGATCACTCAGTTCTAGAAAGGTAATCGTTTCCTCCATGACATCGAGATAATACCGGACCGTACTGGATGCGGAACTAGAAGTCCGGTTGATGACCGAACAACCGATCGTCCATTCAGATGCATATGTTGATGATGTCATGCAAAGAAACAGAAAGAGAAAGAGGACTGTCCGGTGCCCTCTCATCGTATCATGCCTCCGAATTCCATTTAAGGTATGTTTCAATGAACGAATCGATTTCTCCGTCCATGACGGCTTGGATATTTCCCATCTGCTCTTCAGTACGGTGGTCTTTAACCATGGTATATGGTTGGAATACGTACGAACGGATTTGGTTACCCCAACTTATTTCCTTCTTTTCCATCGCGTATTGGGCGTGTTCTTTCTTTTGTTCTTCTTCATAATACTCGTACAGTCTGGAAGTAAGGATTTTCATAGCCAATGCTTTGTTCATGTGTTGGGAACGTTCGTTCTGACACTGCACGACTATACCCGTCTTCAAATGGGTTATCCTGACAGCCGAATCGGTTTTGTTGACATGCTGCCCCCCAGCACCACCGGCTCTATACGTATCGATTCTGAGATCCTGCGGATCGATATCGATTTCAACACTGTCCTCGATAACAGGTGAGACATAGACACTCGTGAATGAAGTGTGTCGCCGTTTATTGGCATCGAACGGTGAAATCCTGACTAACCTATGCACTCCGGCTTCACTTTGCAGATATCCGTAAGCATATTTGCCCTTGATTTGCATGGTCACGGACTTGACTCCGCCTTCGGCTTCGAGCAAATCGATGATTTCGGCTTTGAAATCGTGACGTTCACACCAACGAAGATACATCCGCATCAACATTCTTGCCCAATCGCAGGCTTCGGTTCCCCCTGCCCCCGCATGCACTGATAAAAAACAATCATTCGAATCAAATCGGCCAGATAACAACGTTTTCAATCGAAGTTCTTTGAATGTCGATTCAATATTCCTAACGTTTTCTTCAACCTCTGATATTATCGAATCGTCTTCCTCGTCAGCATAGGCTTCAAGGATTTCATCGACGTTGTCGATATCTGATATGAGATCTTTCCATGGCATCAGGGTGTCTTTCAGGTCGTTAAGTTTTGAAAACACCTCTTCTGTATGCTTTTTGTCATTCCAGAAGCCTGCTTCGAGTGTTTCCTTTTCCAGCTCTGCGATTTCTTTTGCAAGTTGTTCGTGGTCAAAGACGCCTCCATACGTCATAGGCTTCCTCTTTTATAGTTTCGAACACTTGTTGGTTTTGTATGGTCATGCGCGCTCCTTTGCTTTTGCAGATTTCGCTCGTCGCTCTATCCTCAAGCCAAGGGTGAATCCAAAAGACTCTTGGGGTTGCAAATCGAATTCCCACATTGGCAAGACGAGAGAGTATTGGTACAATACCTCGATTCCTGCCAGAGTGACAAGCTTTACTGAAAAATCATCCTTGACGAGATGGAAACGGTTATTTGAGGCCAGCACCAGGATGTTTCTGTTTAGTTCATCCGATATGCGTACGTTTTTAAGATTGGGAACAGCAATTTTTCCTGCGGGTATTTGACGAGTGCGGTTAGATTCGACGGTATATAATGATGTCGAATCGGATCTGGTACCGACCGAGAGGTTTATTTCACTGCCGAACATTCCTTTAGAACGATATTTGCCAATGTTTGTGATTTGATATTCGACTACGATCGAATGGAGACGGAACTTATAATGCTTGGTAAGCCGGATGTCGCCTATCGAAAAAGGAATTTGGCTGAAGTCATTGGCACATATGAAATCCGTACCGCTTTTATCACCTTCCGCTACCGAATACTGGACATCGCAGGTGTCGAAGCACACCTTCGGATTGTGCTTTGCATATTGCTCTAACTTCAAGCCTGACATTACAAACACATCGTTGAACACATGTTGCGGGCTACCGTCCCGAATCGAAAACATTGACGTCCGTTCGGCTTCCTGGGCATACCCGGTGAACGTATCGCCATAATTCCATCCGGAGGATATGTGATTGAGTTCAGTAAGCACGGCGCCCTTCGGGTCAATCACCACGGATATGTTTTTACCCATGACAACCAATTCTTTCTGTCCGTCCAGATCAATGTCGACGGCACGGGGATAACTGATATCTCCTTGCGCGCAAAGCATTCGTTCCACGTCATTTAGTGCCTTGTAGACCAATTTCCTGTAGGATTGACGGTAACAGCCTCCGGTAGAGTCCAATACGTACGGTGTTCCATTCATTGCCTTCAACAACAGGTGTTCGACTCTTTTTTTAATATCGCGGCTTTTCTTATGCAACCTGAACAATTCCATCACATCAAGGATTCTTCCATATAGATGGTTCAATTCCGGATATTTGACCAACATGTAGTTGAACGATCCAATATCGATGACGGATGAATCCAACCCATACCATCCAGCCGGCAGATATCCCTGTTGAGAAATTTCACCAAATGGGATTTCAGATAGCAAATTTGTCGAGTCTGCGAGTTCAACGAATGGTTCTACCAATTGAATGAACAGATCAAGGATTGTGGGCAAATTGGGCATCTGCATTTGCGCTTGCATCAACTGATCGAGGTTGATCATAAGCGTGGTGACATCCGGCATGGTATTGCTCATCACCTGGGTGAGCGTATCACTGAATTGACGGTAAGAAATTGATCCTTTAGCCAATGAAGCGACGAGTGAGTTTACTGGATCGTACGTAGGGAATACTTCCACTCGTTTCCCCATTTCTTGCATCACGAACGGTTCGTTGTCAGTCTGGATACCACGCAACCTATCGTTGGTGGAGATAATCAAGCGTTCAATCGAACACATGGCCAGAGTGGAAACGGTCATCGGATTCCATATCTGGTTGAATAACCAGATGCATCTCGGCCGTTTAGAGAATCGTTTCCTTATGAATGTGGTGAGTTCTTCAATCTGAGCGGATCGGTCTTTGCTTGGGATTATCTGGAACACTGGCTGGTAATACCCGCCTGAAAAAAGTTCGAGCTGGTCTTTTTTACTGAGGTCGGCAATAAGCATATTCATCTCGGGATGGTTGGTTTCAAACCATTCCAGTATGAATGCGGAAATGTACAGATGGAGTTTCAAAGGCGGATGTTTGTATAAATACGTCAATAACGGTTTGTATACATGTGCCAGCACCTTCTCAAGGATAGGTGCTGGCGTACCGGCCGACAATTGACTGTAAGCTCCTACGATCAGTTTCATGAAACCGCCATCTTATCCAAAATTTTCTATTTTGCCTCCACGATACATTTTGTCGGGCAGGCCTTGGCAGCCTGAACGATCTGTGTCATGGGGTTCGCATAATCGATTTCGGAAAGGAAATTCACAACTTTGCATCCCGATTCAGGAAATTTATTCTCGCAAATCTTACACCCGATACATCCGACTTGACAAATTTTTCTTACTTTTCCGCCCGGGTCGTTGCTATTGCATGCGATCGCATGGCTACCTCTGGCAGGAATCATCCTGATAACTTTCGTCGGACACACCAACGTACATTTCTTACAACCGATGCACAATGCGGGATTGACCATGATATTGCCTTTTTCATCCCTGCTTATCGCATCGGTAGGACACACTTTAATGCAGGAACCGAGATGAAGACATCCGTATTTGCACGTATTATCTCCTTTGAATAACAAAGCCGCAGCATTGCAATCCTCTATTCCATCATATTTGTAATCAAGTTGCGACAATTCGTGGTTTCCGCGGCAATGGACGAATGCAACCATCCTTTCTGCTGTTTCCTCTGCTTCGATTCCAAGGATTTTGGCCACCTTAGCTGCCACGGGAGCTCCTCCCGGAGGGCACAATCCATTCGGTGCCGTTCCGGCCGAGAGCGCTGCCGCATACCCCGAGCATCCGGGGAATCCGCATCCGCCACAATTCGCACCGGGCAATATCGCCAGTATATCTTCGGCCTTCTCATCTTTCTTCACTGCGAATTTTTTAGCAGCGTATGCTAAGCCCAGACCGAGCAGCAATCCAAGGGCTCCAATTATTAAAAATGCGTTTAAAATATCCATGTCCTCATCCTATCCGAGTAAATTAGAGAGCAGGGCTTTATCGAAAGCCATGAACGCAAGCGCCATCAAGCCCCCAGATACGAATGCGATCGGAACTCCCTTGAACGATTTGCGTACCGGTTGCAGATCAAGCTTTTCACGTAAATTGCTCATCAAGATGATCGCTAAGGTGAATCCGAGTCCGCCAGCGATGCCAGCCGTGAAGCTTTCCATCAGATTGTACCCTTGGGTGATGTTTATCAAGGCGATGCCCAATACGGCGCAGTTCGTGGTGATCAACGGCAAAAAGATTCCCAAGGCTTGGTAAAGCGCGGGGGAATTCTTTTGGATAACCAATTCGACAAGTTGCACCAAAGCAGCGATGACGAGGATAAATGATAGGGTCTGCAGGTATTCAAGCGAAAGGGGAACAAGGAGGAAGTTATAGACTAGCCATGTGATAAGTGAGGCCAACCCCATAACGAAGGTAACAGCCATACCCATACCCAAGGCAGATTCGCTATTTTTTGAAACCCCTATAAAAGGACACAGGCCTAAGAATTGGGTGAAAATGAAATTATTAATAAAAATGTAGGTGATTACAATGCCGATATAAGCCATGATTTACCCCCTCTTCCTTCCGGTCTTCCAATTGAAGAAGGCCTTTAGGAAGCCCATGATCAACAACGCACCCGCAGCGAGGGTCATGATACGTATCGGATATTGGAAAAGAACCGGAATCTTTATCACCCCATCGAACGATCCGATGGCAAACAACGTCCAGGTTCCTGCGCCAAGACCTTCGCGCAATGCTGCGATGAGTAACAATGCCAGCGTGAACCCCACACTCATTCCTATCGCATCAAGAATCGAATCGAAAACAGAATTTTTATTTGCGAAAGCCTCTGCCCGACCGAGGATAATGCAATTTACCACGATGAGAGGTAAAAATATCCCTAATGATTCGTAGAGAGAGGGAGCAAACGCGTGCATCACCATCTCAACGATCGTCACGAATGAAGCGATGATTACTATATATGCGGGGATACGGACACTATTCGGGATTACATTTTTCAGCAATGAGATGAAAATATTTGAAAATAACAGTACGAACAATACCCCGGCACCCATGCCTATGGCGTTGACCACCTGGGTGGTAACTCCTAACGTGGGACATAACCCAAGCATGATGATAAAGGTGGGGTTTTCCTTGAAAATACCTTTGGTGAATTCTTTTAGATGTGCGTTTGCCATTACTTGCCCCCCATGGATGTTACGAAAGCAGAACCATATGCGAGAGCTTTCGCGATCCCGCTGAACGTGACGGTAGCGCCGCTGATGCTCTCAGCATCAGTATTGCCGAGTTCAGTTTTTTTCACCGGTACGGGAGAACTGTTGCCACCGGTTCCGATAAATTTGTCCATGTATCCGTCTGCTTCTGCTTTTTTCCCAAGTCCCGGGGTTTCGGCATTGCCAAGTAATTTTGCAGCCATCACAGAGCCATCGACAGCATAGCTGGCAAGTACCGTCATTTCACCTCCGTAGCCCGATCCCAGCACCATTACGATATACCCTTCGATGCCATTCGAAGCGTTCATCAGTTGATAATATTCAAGTATCGAAGGATCTTCCGATTGATTCAACTGACCGATGGCAAGACCTTTTGCGACAACGGACAAAGCATCTTCAACCACTTCTTGTTCATACGCGATGATCTTGTTTTTTGTGATCGCATTCACCGCAGCTAGTGTTGTCGCCGCTACGGCACAGATGAGGGCAAGTGTCATGCCGACAGTAAGAAATCGCTTCATCACTTGGCCTCCTTCTTTTTCACGGATTTTTTCGCAACTTCACCGAAACGCTTCGGCATCACATACCGTTCAATGGTTGGCGTGAATATGTTCATGATGATGATTGCCAGGGATACTGATTCCGGCAACGATCCGAAATACCTGAGCAGGAACGTGAAGAATCCTATACCAGTACCGAAAATGATCATGCCTTTGGCGGTAGTGGGTGAAGTGACCATGTCAGTCGCCATGAAAAATGCTCCGAGCATCATCCCTCCGCTGAAGAGCGGCAACATCACATCTCCCGTGAACAAGCCCATCCCGTTGCGCAATCCACCGAACATCCAAGTAAAAACAATGAATGTTCCCAAGAAGGCGACAGGGATATGCCAAGTGATAATTTTTCTGGCTAACAGGTAGGTGGCACCGATAAGCAGTAAAATCGCCGAAATCTCCCCGATAGAGCCGCCGACCAATCCGAAAAAAGCGTCGATAGTATAAGGAGAGAGAGCATCCCCTAGCATCTGAGATACTTTCAAGCTGAATTGACTGGCAGGATATCCTATCTCGGAAAGAATCGCAGGTGAGCTTAATTGCTGGATCGCACTGTCCCCGATTTGCATTTTGATAGTCGTGAGCATAGTTGCTGAAGAAATACCATCAACCGACTGCACGAACCTAGGCAAAGAATAATTGCTCATAAGACCGGTAAACGAGAAAAACACAAAGACTCTGCCCGCTAGTGCCGGATTGATCCAATTGCTACCCAATCCTCCGAATACCCATTTTGCAACGGCTATGGCAAAAATCGAAGCTAGTATCGGGACGAACACAGGCACCGCAGGTGGCATGTTCATTCCGATGAGCAAACCGGTGAGAAACGCCGATCCGTCCCGGATGGTAAATTCTTTCGAAATACGATTCAGAAGCCATTCAGTGAAAACACTGGTAGCGATTGAAACACACAACACCAACAATGCTCTGAATCCGAAAGCGAACACGCCCCATAAAGCTGCGGGTGCGAGTGCTATCGAAACATTCCACATTATTGCAGAAGTGTTTGATTTCGCATGCAGATGGGGTGATGACGATACGACAAGAGTTGGAGCTTCCATTCATTTCCTCCCCATTTTTTTTCCAATTTTCATTGCATGGACCAATGGAAGATGTGCCGGACATGTATATGCGCAACACCCGCATTCCTTACAATCCATGAGATTGAGCTTCATCGCATCTTCATATCGTGCATGCTCGATCAACTTATTTAATTTTGTCGGTTGCAATCCCATGGGACATACGGCCACACACCTGCCACAAGAAATACATGCGGTTGTCGGTGCGTCGTGTTCTTTCTGGTGATCCAATGCCAGCACGCCGCTCGTGCCCTTAGTGACTGGAGTCTGGTCATCAAAGAATGCAAAGCCCATCATGGGGCCGCCTGAAATCATTTTTTCCGGTTGGCGGGATGTGCCGTTGCAGAAACTCAACAAATCAAACACCTTGGTGCCGATCGGAACCCTCAGGTTCTTTGGTGTTGAGATTGCTTCTCCGCTGACTGTCACCACCCTATCGATCAGGGGTTTTCTAAGGACTACCGCTTCAAAGATTGCGTAGGCGGTACCCACGTTCAGTACGACCGCTCCGACATCGATCGGAAGTTTTCCCGATGGGATTTCTCTGCCGATGGTCGCCTTGAGTAACTGTTTTTCATCGCCTTGGGGGTATTTGACCTTCAACGGTTCGACAGTAATCGGATAATCAGCCATATTGATCGCCGCACGAAGAGCCTGGATGGCATCAGGTTTGTTATTTTCAACGCCGATGATAATCTTTTTAGGTTTCGTGGCCTGGGCCACGATCATGATACCGTCAAGAATATGTTCTGTTTTTTCAAGCATCAGACGATGATCCGCCGTCAGGTACGGTTCACATTCAACTCCGTTCACGACCAACGCATCTACGGACTTGCCTTTCGGGACCATCAGTTTTACATGAGTCGGAAATGTTGCACCACCGGTTCCGACCACTCCCATGTCCTGGACTATCGCCAGGATCTCTTGGGCATCAAGTGCTCTGAACGGATGATATTCCCACTGTTTTGGTTCGGCATCATTATCCACAGTAATCACATACGCATCACATGCAACACTGTTGGCCAACGTGACTTTGCGTACTTCTTTGATGGTTCCTGTGGCAGGCGAATGGATGTCAGCCGAGATAAATCCAGAGGCTTTCCCTATTTTTTCTCCGATTTCAACCGTATCACCTTTTTGTTTTAGTGCAGTTGCCGGTGCTCCGAGGTGTTGAGAAAGCGGGACTATGAGTTCGACAGGCATCGGCAGTTGTTCGATTGCGCATGAAGAACTCAATGCTTTTCTATCACTCGGATGTACACCACCCTTCCTGAATGTCGCTATCCTTTGCATTGAGATTCGACTCCTTACCGTGTGATTGGACGTGCATGTCCAGATACCGCAACATGTATATTTCCAGTGCATTGCGGTAATACGTCTTCATATTGTACCTGAAAAAGGGTATAACAGTAAATATGAACCGCATCTTCCGATACGCTTTTTGGAAACTGAAAGGAGTGAAAGTCTATGCACTTGTCGGCCGAAGTGGCACCGGCAAGAGTTTTCGCTCCAAATTAGTTGCAGAAAAGCATAATATTGAACTGATCATCGATGACGGACTCCTGATAAAAGGCGATCGGATACTTGCCGGGAAATCTGCCAAACGCGAGCAAAACTTCCTTACGGCGGTCCGCACCGCACTATTTGATGATGATGAGCAGCAAAGAGAAACGATCACGGCATTGCAGAAAGAGAAATACCATCGGCTACTTATCGTGGGAACATCGGAACGAATGGTTCATAAAATAGCAGCTCGGTTAAAATTGCCGGAACCAGAACGAATCTTCAAAATCGAAGATATCGCATCGAAGGAAGAAATCGAGACTGCGATGCGCATACGTTATTCCGAAGGAAAACATGTCATCCCTGTTCCAAGCATCGAAATCACCAGGACATATCCGCAAATAGTCTATGATTCGATGCGTGTATTCTTTAAGAACAAAGCCCGCTTTCCTTGGAAGAAAGGTCGCATGTATGAGAAAACCATAGTTCGTCCTGAATTCAGCAAACATGGAAAAATCACCATGAGCGAAGCCGCTTTAACTCAAATGGTCATTCATTGCCTTGATGAATTCGACAATATGATCAAGGTAAAAAAGGTCGTGGTTAAGGTTGAGACTGACGGTTATAATCTTACAGTAAAGCTAAGGGTTCCCATAAAACACCAGATATCCAGCACACTCGCAGAACTTCAGGAATATATTGCCGATTCTCTCGAACGATATGGTGGGATTTTCGTTACCGGAGTGAATATTGAAATAGAAGAATGGGCTTAGTTGGAGTTCATTGGTTGTTCGGATGATGCGCTCTTGTCTTGGACAGTTGGTTTTGGTCTCCGTCTTTTTGTCCTCTTACGCACCATGTTCTGCAAATCATCGGTCTTCCGCGGTTTATGGGATGCTTCCTTACGTTTGCCCCTACCTTGAAACGGCGCCCTGTTTATCGGTTTTCTTGTCTTTATGCAGTGTTTCGGAATATCATACCCGGCATCTTTGAGTAACATCATCGCCGCGACTTCAACATCATAGTTGGGAGGTGTGATCGGACTGACCAAAACCTTTATCTGTCGATAGGTTTCTTTGAACAATTCTTCAGGCGTGGTCCCGTCAAGCTGTTGAAAGACAATCATCGGCTTTGTAAGGGCTTTGAGCATTTCTCCCTTTTCAAGGTCATTGTCGATAGTTTTCGATCCGGAATTCTGGGCTGCTATTATCTTGGCGTCAAGTGCTCTCAGCGATGTGTTAACTTCTGGGAAATCGGTATACACGCTCAAGCATGGAAGCATATAGACAAGCAATCGGTAGCGTTGTAATTCTCTCAAAATGGGAGCGGATGCACCCGATCCGAGGATTTTAACGACCTCTTCGGTCAATCTCGATGTCGATACTCTCGCCAATTCGTTAGCATACCGTTTAATCGTACGTTTTACGGACCCTTGAAGAGAAAATCCAGTCGTTACGGCATATTTTATTGCTCTGACCATACGCACCGGATCTTCGATAAAACTCTCGGGCAGCGGAAGTACGGAACGGATTCTTTCTTTTTTAAAATCATCCATCGCATGGTTATAATCTATGATAGTGCCGTCAATCGGATCAAAGTATAATGAATTAACCGAAAAATCCCTCCGTTTGGCATCTTGCTCCGCGGTTCCATAAATCGTAGAGGGTCCGTCACTTCCGTCTTCACCCGATCTGAACGTTGAAATTTCGAGGACTTTGTCTTTGAATATCAGATGGACCAGTTTGAACCGTTTTCCGATGATCCTTGCATTCCAGAACATCTTCTGGACTTGACGGGGAGACGCGGAAGTTGCGATATCGAAATCCTTCGGTTTGCGACCCAGAAGCAAATCGCGGATAGCACCGCCTACGATATATGCCTGGGCTCCTGATTGTTTTAATTTCCGAATCGCCCAGATTGCGTCCAAATCAATATCGCGCATATCAATACCATGCTCTTCTCGACTATAGATTTCTGCGAGCGGCATGTTTTTTCCATCATCTTCTTTTCTATACCGTATGAACATCGTTTGACCGTCTATGTTGCGCTAATGGTTGGATTCAAGTAATATATTGTACCATACAGGATAAAAATGCAACAGGAGCACTACATGATACAACCTAGAGTACTGAAGGGTTTTCGCGATTCGTTACCCAAGCAAGAGCTTGTGAAGAAATATATCATTTCCACATTGGAATCTGAGTTTCAAAAGTATGGATTCGTACCGATCGATACGCCTGTGCTTGAATATACCGAAGTGTTGCTTGGGAAAGGAAACGGAGAGACGGACAAGCAGATTTTCAGCTTTAAGGATAATGGCAAGCGAGATGTAGCGATGCGTTATGACTTGACCGTCCCCTTTGCCAGGTTCATGGCAGAGCACAAGAATGAACTCTCATTGCCGTTCAAACGCTTTCACATTGCAAAGGTATGGAGAGGTGAGAATCCACAAAAAGGACGTTACAGGGAGTTTTTTCAATGTGATTTCGATATCGTAGGTATTGATTCGGGATACGCCGATTACGAGATCCTATCGATGATGCACAGTTCGCTTTCTTCGTTGGGCTTGAAACGGTTTACCATAAGGATCGCGCATCGTGGTTTATTCAATGATTTTCTCAACGCTATCGGATGTCTTCCCTACTCGGTCGAAATCCTACGGTGCGTGGATAAATTAAGAAAAATCGGAACCGTTGAAGTCTTTGAACAACTGAAAGCGATTAGTGGTTCATCGGACAGCGCACAAGCCATAATGGATTATATCACTGTCGAAGGACAAAAGACAAATCGTGAAATACTAGCACAGCTCGACCGATTGGCCGGCGGAACTTCAGAACATGCCCGGCGTTTGCACACGATACTTTCATTGCTTGAAGACAACGGTATCGAAGCCTCGTTTTGCATCGATCCTTCCATCACGCGCGGTTTGGACTATTACACTGGTATCGTGTATGAAACGTTTCTTGATGACCTAATCGAGATCGGTTCTGTCTGTTCAGGCGGACGCTACAACGAATTGGCATCATTGTACACCAACGAGCATATTCCGGGTGTCGGCTCATCTATCGGTCTTGACCGCCTGATCAGTGCGCTGGAGGATTTGGACAGCGATTTGCTGACGCAATCTTCATCAGCCGATGTGATCATTTTGAATCAAGATTCCGAGTGCATTCCCCATGGTTTCAAACTAGCCTCCCAATTGAGAGCACTTTCGATACGATGCGATCATTTTCTTGCTGATAAAAAACTGGCAGCGCAATTCAAGTATGCAGAAAGCAACAACATTCCCTTCGCAATCCTGTTCAGTCAAGATGAATGCGATCAGGGATTGTGCACCCTTCGTAACCTGGCGACCAGAAGCGATACGAATCGCTTGAATATATTTGAGGTTGCCAAAATCATAAAGGACGGTCGTAATTGACAGCGATTATGAAACACCTGCCCGTCTATCAACATCGATCAGATATTCTCGATGCATTGGAACATAATCAAGTTGTTGTCGTTGAAAGTCCTACAGGTTCCGGCAAAACAACCCAGATTCCGATCATTCTCGATGAAGCGGGATACACATCCGACAAGATAGTTGGAATTACCCAACCAAGACGAATTGCAGCCCTGTCGGTTTCTGATTTCATAAAGCGCCAGCTGGAGGACGAAGGCTCGTATGTCGGCTACAAAATGAGGTTTTCGGACACCACCGATAAGGATACCAGGATAAAGGTGATGACCGACGGGATATTGTTGATGGAATTTAAAGCCGATCCCATGCTGACAAAATATGCAGTGATGATGGTCGACGAGGCCCATGAACGGAGCCTGAATATTGATTTTGTATTGGGGTTACTCAAGAATGTACTCGCAGCCAGGCCGGAATTTAAAGTAATCATCTCCTCTGCCACTATTAATACCGAGGTGTTTTCACAGTATTTCGACAATGCTCCGATAGTCCATATCGATGCGCGGGTCCATCCGGTGAATATCGTGTATCAACCGCTACGCAATCAGAACCAACATGAAGAATTGTTTGAAAAGATTGTCCATATCATCGATACGCATGTGCGAACAGGTGAAGGAGATGTTCTGGTGTTTCTTCCTGGTGAATTCGACATCAAGACATGCGTGCAGTATCTGAATACATCCACATATCGTTCCAAGCTGGTCATCAATCCATTGTTCGGACGGTTGAGCAAGGATGAGCAATCCAAGGTATTCATCCCCACACCGGCAGGCAAAACCAAGGTGGTGGTTGCTACCAATATAGCAGAAACAAGCGTTACGATAGATGGGATAACGATTGTCATAGATTCGGGAGTCGCGAAAATAAACTACTACAATCAAAAGGATTTTACTTCTTCATTGGTCAGCCTGCCGGTATCCCAATCATCGTGCGAACAACGGGCGGGACGTGCTGGACGAACAGCACCGGGAGTGTGTTTCAGGCTGTTCGACAAGAATGACTATGCTATCAGACCGTTATACGGTACTGAAGAAATTCTGCGCACAGATCTTTCAGAAGTGGTTCTCAGGATGTCGGAGCTCGGGATATTCGATTATGAACATTTCCCGTTTATCACAAAACCAAAGAACAGCGCTATACAGAGTGCCGAACAAACCCTTCGATTCATCAATGCGATCGATGCCAAACGCAGATTGACATCGATCGGTACGCTTATGGTAAAATTCCCCTTACTGCCAAGACATTCTCGTGTGATCGTCGAAGCAATGTTGCGTTACCCGAATGTCTTGGACGAGGTCATCATCGCAATCTCGTTCTTATCTTCGAAAACCCCGTTTGTACTTCCCCCCGGACAAGAAGACGAAGCCCGTAAAGCGCACCAGAGTTTTGCTTCCGAACATGGTGATTTCATTTCATTCCTCGACATCCACGGACAATTTAAAAAACAGAAGACCAATGAGGAACGGGAGCGGTTTTGCAAGCGATATTATCTTGATTATCCGTCGATGGTTGAGATATTGCACGTGTCGGAGCAGATAGCTGAAATTGTTTCTGAAATCGGGTTCCCAATATCCAGCGGCGGATCAGTACGTGATTATTTATCATGTTTGGCTGCGGGACTTCTGCAATTTGTCTGTATCAAATCAAAAAAGAACATGTACAAGAGTCTTACGGCAAATCTGATTTACCTCCATCCCGGATCTGCGTGGTTCAGGGAGTTGCCACAATTCATCATAGCCGGAGAAATAGTTCAGACGAGTCGTATGTATGCGAGAACGGTCTCTCCTCTACGCAGGGAGTGGCTTGATGGTATATCTGAAGGATTACGAAAACGTCTCACCGCATTGAAAGATGCTGAGGGACATGAACGATCGGACAGGTACGAACGGCAAAGCGAAAGAAGATCCAGATCCGTAGAAGTACAGCAGAAAAGCAACAAATCCTCGGATAGGAATGTTATTACCATCTATCGGCACGAGTATGTGTTGGAATCACCGAAAAAAGGGAAACGCGAAATAGCTATCATTCCTTTGGGCGAGCTCGAATACCTTTCGAAAATGCATGCGACCAGTGGAAAAAGGCCTAAGAATTTCCCTGCGGCATTACTATTTAATGGACAATATATTCATTACGGTGACAAATTTTTCACTATCTTAGAGTTGGTTGGAAAACTGCAGCCGGCCAAAGGTATACTCGACAGCCCTCCGACCGGAATGTATTATGCATCAGATCCCAAAGTCCTAACCGATAATCTTGAATGGATTTTGGCATTCTGCCGTTTGAAGAAATCAAAGCAACAGATAGGATTCATTGCGCTCGATGCGGTGGGTTCGGGCGGGTACCGGTTCACGGTCGTCAAAAGTTTTTTTGAAGCGTTGGACCTTTCATTATACTCGGTGGGAGAACTTGTCGATTCTATCGTTGCAAAGACATACCCGAACGAAATGCGGATTGCAAAAAAGGCCTATGAGTATTTGCTTAAAATATTCGATAGGTGAAAGTTGTCCATTTCAATTTGATTTGCAGGGAAAAATAATCGGGAAATTTTCTTATAACCAGTACACCCCGTACTTTTGGCATCGCCTTTCGTATCGCCAATTGTAATAATATTTAAAGTTTTTTTATGCGGTAGCAAAACTTGAACGGAGACACCATAAAATTTATGTCACTTTTATCTTTGTTATCTTTGCATTGGTCCGGGTAGAAATTTTCAACATTGCAATGACAATACCGTGAAGTTGGAGATCATCCACATACGATGTGGATCTCAGATGATTGAAATAATCAATGATTGATCAAGGTGTTGAAGAGTTCCCTTTCCTTGTGTTTGCATGATAACGAACCGAATTGAACTGCCGGAACGTTTTTTATCCCCTTCCAAGGCTTCCAAAAAACGTTTGGTTTCTTTCACACGGTGATGAATATCAAATCCATAGGACTCGAAAACGGCAATCGCCCTGTGTGCATATGGTTCGTCCGTGACACGTAATGCCACTCCGGCTTGAAGTGCTTTTACCGTTCCCCATGCGACCGCTTCACCGTGTGACCATGAAAAGAGATTCCCAACGGTTTCCAATGCGTGGGCAAATGTATGTCCGAGATTGAGCATTGCCCTGAGGCCGATCTCTTCGCGGGGATCGGATTCGATGTAACGGCGTTTGACTTCGAGCGAAGCAATCACCAATTCTTGGAGCACCATAGTATCGAGAGACAAAATCTTGTTCTTTTTGGTTTCCAAAAGTTCCATTAGCCGGCTGTCCGGGGATAACAGGGCATGTTTGATAACCTCCCCCAATCCATTGATGAATTCTTTTACAGGCAAGCTCGAAAGCAACGGGGGGCAAAGATAGAGGTGTCTCGCGGGGTAGAATGATCCGACAAGATTTTTTATCCCAAAGATATCGATTGCCGTTTTACCTCCAAGAGACGCATCGACCATCGCGAGCAAGGTTGTCGGCACCAATGCAAGTGAACATCCGCGCATATACATCGAAGCGGCGAAACCGGCGATGTCGCACACCACCCCGCCTCCAAAACCTATGACCACGCCGTCTCTTCCCATCCGCAAACGAACAGCCGCGGCACAGATTTGCTCGACCGAGTCCCATTTTTTGGATATCTCGCCCGATTCCAGGACGACTTTATTGATTTCGGGGACAGCGAGGAAATTGGTAGTTGTCGAATCGCATACCCATAGCGCGATTTTTTGCGAAGCCTTGATCGTCTCGATGATATCATCGACTTGTCTGGCAAGGTACACCGAGGTTCGTTTTTCACCTAAAAAACAATCGTAAAGATGTTTCATGGTTTCTTATACCCCCAATTTGAGCCGACTTCAAGCATACTTATTGAAAATCATACTCTTTTAGACCATGATATGCACATGATTTCAGGATATTTCGATTGGGCGGCAACTACGATGATGAGCGAAAGGGCTTTGGATGCTTACCATGATGCTGCCCGGCATTGCATCGGGAACCCTTCGGCAGCCCATGCACTCGGACGTCAAGCAGCAACCATGTTACAGGACATGAGGGAAAAAACCGCATCACTGTTGGACATCGATGTCAAATCGGTTGTGTATACGAGTGGCGGAACAGAGGCTAATTCGATTGCGATCTTATCGCAGTTGTGGAGAAGAAGCCCCAAACGGGTAATCTTCAGTTCTCTTGAACATGCGGCGGTTTCCCAACATAAAAGATTGCTCGAAACAATGGGTTTTGAAGTCGTTGTGGCCCCTTCGATCAACGGGTACCTCGATGTCGATAAATTCCGTTCTCTTCTCAGTGATGACGTACAATTGGTATGTGTCATGTTGGCAAATAATGTCGTAGGTACGGTACAGGACATTCCTGCGTTGGTCTCGTGTGTTCGCGAACATGAAAAACTGTCCGGTAGAAGAATCCATTTTCATTGCGATGCCGTCCAGATGATCGGCAAAAAAGATCTCAAGCTCTCGACTCTCGATATCGATTCAGCTGCTATGAGTGCTCACAAATTCCAAGGCCCGCGAGGTGTCGGCCTTCTCTACGCTCCCTCCGGTTCACTGGAAAGTCTTTCAAAGGGAGGAGGACAGGAACATGGGTTGCGTGGCGGTACAGAGAATATCGCCGGAATCGTTGCGATGAACACCGCATTGGAAGATATACGTGAAAACATTCATCAGGATGCACAACATGTGTTGCATCTGCGAAAACTGCTGGAAGACCAACTGTATGCGACGCGCGGGATCATGCCGGTCTCGCCACGGGTAGACGATGGCAAGGATATATTGAATTCTGTTATGGCGATATCGATACCGGCTTTTCCTTCGGAAGTTACTACGAGAATCCTCAGTGACAACAAACTGTACGTATCAAGCGGTTCGGCTTGCTCGAATAATGCGAAACGGCAACACAATCGGCAATTGGTTGATTTCGGATATCCGGCACACATGGCAAACCATCTGATACGCATCTCCTTCGGTCCATCGACGACTGAAGAAGAATGCGATAGGCTTATTTCTTGCCTACGACACATTGCCAGCGGCAATATAACTAACGTAATGAGGTGAATTTGGTGGATTACACATTGTATCTTGTACGTCTTGGTGAAATTTCACTCAAGAAAATGAATAGGGACATGTTCGAGGCAAAGCTAAAGCACAATATCAAGTATAAGCTGCGACCATTCCAAAGCCGGATAACGAAGCAAAAAGGAAGAATGTTTGTCCAAGTTGATGAAAAAGCTCCGGATGAATTGGTGAACCATGCTCTGGCAACTACTTTCGGTATCGTTGGTTTTGCAAAAGCCCTCTCTTGCCCTAAACAATTTGAAGAGATCGTAAAGATCGCCACCACCATTGTGGATGAACCGTTTTTCAACAGCGCATCGACATTCAAGGTCGAAACGGTCAGGGCGGATAAAACTTTTCCGATGAAATCATACGATATTTCCGCTGAACTAGGACACTTGGTCCTTGGTCGCCATCAGAATATGACCGTAGATGTTCACAATCCACAACGAATTTTATATGTGGAGATCAGGGACAAGGCCTATCTGTACACATCCGATCACAGCGGGCCGGGAGGCTTACCCGTAGGTACCGCAGGTCGGGGGATGCTGATGCTCTCAGGGGGAATCGATAGTCCTGTCGCCGGTTACAGGATGGCAAAACGTGGATTGAGATTGGAAGCGGTGTATTTCCACGCCTATCCTTATACTTCTGATTTGGCAAAGGAAAAGGTAATTGCTTTGGGTAAGATCCTCTCACCGTTTTGTTCTCAACTACACCTGCATGTTGTTCCGTTCACCGATGTGCAATTACATATCAAAAGTCACGCACACGAAGAAGAAACGACATTGCTCATGCGTGCTTGCATGGTGAGAATCACCACCGAGCTCGCGGCACAGCGAGGTTGCAAATGTATCGTTACCGGAGAAGCACTATCCCAAGTCGCATCGCAAACCCTTCAAAGCATAGCTTTTACCGATAGCATGACCGAATTGCCCGTGTTCAGGCCCTTGATCGGAATGGACAAGGAGGAAATCGTCCAGACAGCCAGAGCAATCGGTACGTTCGATACTTCGATTTTACCTTATGAAGACTGTTGCACGATTTTCAGCCCGAAACATCCGTTGGTCAAACCGAACCTCGAAAGCATACGAAACAGTTACGAGCTAATGGACATTGAACTTCTTTTGAAAGAAGCTCTCGAGAATACCGAATTGATTCGATTATAGTTTATGGTGAGTCAGGGATTGCAGGCACTGCAGGATTCTTTATTCGGACAGCTCGGCTCTGTTTTTGTCTTCGTGTCGGTGCAATAGAATCCGGTCCCTTTAAAAATCACTGAATTCAAACCGAAAATCCGGCGTACCTTGGCTCCGCAATTCGGGCAGGTTTGCAACGGTTCATCCTTCATGCTCTGTTGTAGTTCAAAGTGATTGAGGCATGAATCGCACTCATATTCATAAATTGGCATGTTGGTCACTTCCTCCGGCTGTTTGAAATAACACATCGAACATTCTTGAAAAACCGACGAGTTGGGCCTGCGATAACGCCATACCCGTAATCTCTACGGCATCTTCATTGAGAATGAAAAGATTTGTCAGATCTCCAAGAGGCAACTTATTACGCCTCTTTTCCGAAATATACGAAGTTTTCAGTAAAATGTTAAGTGAATTTGCCAATTTTGCATTCTTCATCACAATCGTTCCGTTCAAGATCGGGTTCCCGTCAGCTGAAGACTCGATTACGAACAATATGCTGTTCATTTGAAGCAGGACGCTAAGCGGAATATCGAGGCCGATATCAATCATGGCCTGCGGTGAATTTGCATAGAATCCAAACATAGCCTTTTGCATTTTCGCTGCGGAAGAAGCATCTATCAATGTTGTTCGATGTGCATAGGTTTTCTCATAGGCTTCCATATAATCGCTGTTTGAAAATAACAATAGTCCGCTTTTCGGTACGGCGGCATATAATCCCATCATATCATTTGTGAAGTAATGGGTTTTGTCGTTCTCAATCTTTTCCCACCCCGGAGACCAGAGAAGTGCCGTATTCGTGATGAAACGCGGATAGTTCCCCTCGAGTCCCCCGAAGTATGCATAGGCAGACAGATCTACTTTTTCGGTTCTCTCTTCTTCGGTGGCATTGGGATCATAAAGAGAAATAGAAATTCGATCGGTTCGATCAAGCAGCTGACTTACCGCCGGATCAACGTCTTGTGAGAGCGACTGATCACCAAGTAACTCCCTGCCCTTCTGCATGTCCATCGTGATCACGAGATGTGAAGGTTCTCCCATTGCGGAAAAGTAGGGTTCTTCTTTGAAAAACGAGGTGGTCCGACAACTTGAGATAAGTAAAAGTGCTGAAAATATCAGTGCTAGAAATGGCCACCTCTGTTTCAATATTACAATCTCCTGACTGCTAACCTCGCTGAAGCATCACCACATTCCGTTTCAATACTATCGTCCGATATTTCAAACAATAACTCATCTGCTAATGTTTCGGAAGAAATATATGGTCCGAACAATTGAACACTTTCTTTTATCAACTCATCACCATGGATATATAACTTGATTCTGTCTGCGACATCAAAACCGCTATCCTTCCTCAAATTTTGAACGGATCGTACGATGTCCCTGGCAATACCTTCCAATAACAATTCATGAGTTACCTCGGTATCGAAGCCAACGGTCAGCGTCCCTTCGTTCATGACCTTCATATGTTCGCGCTCGTTGCGTTGTACCACGATTTCATCGATTCCAATTTCAATCGAATGATCTTCGTAGTACACGGAGATCTTGTTACCATCCAGGATATTGCCTATCGTTTCACTGTCGAGTTGCTGGATGCTGGCAGCGACGGACTTCATATGTTTTCCGAGTGTGCTTCCCAGTACTTTAAAGTTCGCTTTTGCCTGATAAGAAACCAAATCCGACTCATCGTGTCGCACCGCCACTTCTTTTACATTGAGTTCTTCTGCAATGGTCGATTGCATGCTCAACAGGATATCCCTCTCGTCTTGTTCCCTGGTTACCAGCACGAGTTTCTTTAACGGTTGACGAATTTTCAGATTGTGGGAAGAACGCAGGGAACGACCTATTGTTATAGCTTTTTGAGTCAAGGCCATTGTTTTTTCCAACGCTTCATCCCGAAGGGTTTCATCATATGCGGGATAGTTTCCTAGATGGATTGATTCTGCCATGTTTGCTGTTTTTAGATTTTGATAGATCGCTTCGGTAGTGAAAGGTATTACCGGCGCGGCGATGTGGATGAACTTCAGCAGCACTGTGTACAATGTGTTGTAAGCCATCGCCTTATCGGTATCGTTTTCAGATCGCCAGAATCGACGGCGGCTTCTTCTGATATACCAGTTGTTCAAAGAATCGATAAATGCGACGATTGCCTGGCAACCGCGCTGCGTTTCGTAATGATCCCAAGCTTCGGTCACCTCACTGACCAACGATTCACATGCAGAAAGGATCCACCTGTCCATCGGATTGTCAGATTGAGATGCCATTTTATCATCCTTAGGTTCCCAACCGTCTATCTGTGCGTATGTTACGAAAAAAGAATAGGCGTTCCACAGCGGAATGATGAGGATTTTTAATACTTCCTTTACGATATCTTCGGAGAATCTCAAGTCTTCCGCACGTGTGACCGCACTGTTCATCAGTGCAAACCGCAATGCATCGGCTCCGTATTGATTCACTATCTCCATCGGATCCGAATAGTTCTTCAACGATTTTGACATCTTCTTTCCATCGGCGGTAAGGACAATCCCGTTCGTAACGCAGTTATAGAACGCGGGCTTATCAAACAATGCAGCACCGATGATTACGAGCGTATAAAACCAGCCTCTTGTCTGATCCAATCCTTCACAAATAAAATCACCGGGAAAATGCGATTCGACGAATTCCTTATTGTCGAACGGGTAATGATTCTGTGCATAAGGCATTGAGCCAGATTCAAACCAACAATCCAACACGTCTGGAATTCGGTGCATGGTACCTTTTCCGTCGGGACTCGGCCAGGTAATATCATCGACAAAGTGTTTGTGAAGATCGGTAACCCGTATTCCACTATGCTTCTCAAGTTCGTCAATTGACTCGATGACCTGGACATACTCAGAGCCGTCAGATTTCCAGACAGGAATCGGGTTGCCCCAGAATCTGTTTCTACTGATAGCCCAATCTCTCGCTCCTTCGAGCCATTTGCCGAATCTTCCATGCTTGAGGTGACTAGGTATCCACTCAATCTGCTCATTTGCATCGAGCATCGCTTGCTTCAATTTATTAACGTCAACATACCAACATGCCATTGCACGGTAGATCAAGGGAGTAT
Source organism: Spirochaetales bacterium (assembly GCA_012523305.1). Taxonomy (GTDB): domain Bacteria; phylum Spirochaetota; class Spirochaetia; order Sphaerochaetales; family Sphaerochaetaceae; genus JAAYDK01. Next base: position 50,755 of record JAAYIV010000141.1, on the reverse strand, counting down.
GGGTGCGGTAACAGAAAGGATAACTGTGGACGATGGTTTCCTTCTTGATCAACTTACCGTTATTCTTGAGCCAATCGATAATCGATTTGTCCGCATCTTTGACAAAAACTCCCGACCACAGGGATACTTCATCGGTAAAGCGACAGTCGTCATCAATCGGGCAAACAACCGGAATCCCGGTTCCTTTCAACACTTGATAGTCATCTTCACCAAATCCGGGTGCGGTGTGTACGATTCCGCAACCATCTTCGATGGTCACATAGTCTCCAAGCACGGTCAAGAACGCCCCTGTCTCTTTCAAATCGGCGAAGAACGGGAACAACGGTTCATAGCGCAATCCTGCCAATTCTGAACCTTTGTAGCGTTGAATGATTTCATACAGTGAAGAATCACGATAATAATGAGAAAGCCTGGCCTCACCAAGGATGTAATACTCATTGCTTTGCAGGTCCTTTACTTTTACATAATCGATTTCAGGACCTAATGCCAATGCGAGATTCGAAGGTAATGTCCATGGCGTAGTAGTCCACGCCAGCATGTATGTGTCATCGGTCCCGTCGAGTTTAAACCGAACGGTAATCGCCGGATCGGAAACATCTTGGTACCCGCCGAGATTTACTTCGAAATTTGATAACGGAGTCGCCAACGCCGCACTGTATGGCAGGATGTTATAGCCTTCGTAGATAAGACCTTTTTTATATAACGTTGCGAATACCCACCAGATGGTTTCCATATAGTCGGTGTCCATCGTCCGGTAGCCATTCTCGAAATCGACCCAACGGCCCATTCGATTGATGGTAGCCTTCCATTCGGACGTATAGCGCAAGACGATTGACCGGCATTGCTCATTGAATTTTGCCACTCCATATTCCTGAACAGCCTTGTGGCCCCGGATGTTGAGAATTTTTTCCATCTCGTATTCAACCGGAAGGCCATGACAATCCCATCCAAACCGTCGGTTGACCCGTTTGCCCTTCATCGTTTGATAACGGGGATACAGGTCCTTGATCGTTCCAGGAACAAGATGTCCGTAATGGGGAAGTCCGGTGGCAAACGGAGGTCCGTCATAAAACACATATTCATTATCCGGACTTCTGTTTTCTACTGATTTCCTATATATGTCTTTATCTTCCCAGAATTTCTGGATTGCTTCTTCCATCTTGGGAAAATCTGTCTTTGGATCAACCGGTTGAAACATGAACATAGCTCCTATTGTATGGGAATCGACGACTAACCAACATCTTGGTGTCTTGTGCCCACTATAGTCATTTCTTCCAGTATATTCAATCAGTATTGACAATAGACATCGTAGGCAAGTAGCATGCACACATGATTCGGTTCCCGGTTCCTAAAAACATAAGACAATTTTCTGAATTTTTTATTAATGCAGGATTCTCTCTTTATATCGTCGGCGGAGCGGTAAGGGATTACTATCTGAATCGACGAAACGATGATTACGATTTTGCTACGGACGCTTTGCCCGAAGAAGTGAAACAACTGTTCAGGGCAGTCATTCCCACCGGTATCCAGCATGGCACGGTCACCGTTCTATTCAAAGGGGCTTCGTATGAGGTCACCACGTTCAGGGTGGACGGAGAGTATCATGACGGCAGGCGACCGACATCAGTTGAATTCGTGCGTTCACTGGAAGAAGACCTCAAAAGAAGGGATTTTACGATAAATGCTTTGGCAGTGGATGCCCGAACAGGGGCACTGATCGATTTTCACGAAGGAATGCGACATCTCAGACAGAAAAGTATATGTGCAATCGGTGATCCTGCTTTGCGATTTTCAGAGGACGCTCTCAGAATTGTTCGGGGTTGCAGGTTTGCTTGCCAATTGGGCTTTAGCATTGAAGAGCGGACCTTTTCTTCGATGAAAGAACTTAGTAGAAATCTTTCTAGAATCTCAGGCGAACGAATCAAAAGTGAATTGTTCAAGATATTAGCATCGGACAAACCTTCAAAAGGAATACATCTATTGCAAGAATGCTCCGCTTTGAAGATCATCTTACCCGAACTTGATGCTTGCAAGGGTGTCGAGCAAAAAGGGATGCATCGTCACGATGTCTTCGATCATAGCCTTTTAGCTTGCGACGCTGTTCCGAAGGAAAAGCCTCTGGTAAGGTTTGCCGCGTTGCTTCACGATATTGGCAAGGTGACGGCTAAGGTCGACCACGATGGAGAACGTCCGACCTTTTACCGTCATGAGGTATATTCAACCGAATTGTCCAAGATAATTCTCGACCGGCTGCATTGTTCAAACCAAGAACAGGACACCGTATTGAACCTGATTTTTCACCATATGTTCCATTACAGTTCAGATTGGACCGACGGTGCCGTACGACGGTTTGTGAATCGCATAGGAAAAACCGCGCTCCAAGATCTTTTTGATGTACGCAAAGCCGATCAGATCGCCACCACCGGAAGCAATGATTTTTCCCATATCATGTTATTTCAAAAACGAATTGCTGATGTGTTATCTAAAAGTGATGTGCTTACCCTAAAAGATCTTGCGGTCAATGGAAATGATTTATCAGCTCATGGAATACCCAAAGGTCCCGAGATGGGCATCGTGTTTCAGGAATTGCTTGATACAGTGCTTGACGATCCCGGACAAAACACGAAAGACCGCTTGTTGGAGATAGCTAGGAAATTCTATGAAAACAGAATGAATGTACGAGGGTCCTAACGATCGTCGCACAGTTCATCATAAGCGATTTTTGCAGCAGACTGTTCGGCTTCTTTCTTGTTTGGTCCCGAAGCCGGTCCATACGTATTTTTGTGGACGGTAACCTCTACCCAGAAGGTATTTTCATGCTCAGGACCCGTTCGTTTTACCAAATCATATTTTGGGTATGTTTTGTATTTCTTTTGCACATATTCTTGTAGAAGGGTTTTATAATCCTTTCGGTGTTTGTTTTGCAACACGCTCTGGATCACAGGAATCATCAGGCGTTGGATGAATTCTTGCGCACTCTTGAATCCGACATCAAGGTAATATGCTCCGAAAATTGCCTCAACACAGTCGGCTAGCAAAGCTTTTTTCGAGCGTCCTCCGGAATACTCTTCACCCTTCCCTATGATGATGAAATTGTCGACACGCAATTGTTTCGCTACGATCGCAAGACTCTCCTCGCTTACGACGAACGATTTGATTCGTGAAAAATCACCTTCATCGAGATTCGGAAGACTGGTGAACAACCAATCGGCGACCACCAGACCCAACACGCTGTCACCGAGGAATTCAAGCCGTTCATTACTGTCGACATCCGCATGAGTCTCATTGGCAAATGATCTGTGGGTGAAAGCAAGATTGAGCAAATCTAGGTTCTTAAATTTAATATCGGCTTGTTTTTGGAATAAAAGAAGCTCCCGTTTTCTCTCATTCGAGATGTCGGGAGCTTTACCAAATGCCTGGACTTTTGAAAAAACTGACATGAATAATTCGTATCTGTTATTTCAAAAGTTTTGCAAGGAACTCGACGGCATCCTTGACCGTTTCGAACTCATTGGCTTTCTCATCGGGGATTGAAACACCCAATTCCTCTTCGATGGCATAAACGAGTTCGTAAGTATCAAGGCTATCCGCTCCCAAATCCTTGCGGAAGGAAGAATTCATGTTGATGCGGCTTTCATCAATCTCAAGTTTCTCGGCAATCAGTTTTTTTACTTTCTCAAAAACAGCATTTGAATCCATTGGTTTCTCCTCATTCAATTAATCGTCAAAGTAAACGGTCAAACCATTTTCTCTTGCTCGATTATCTGTTTGCCGCGGTAAAACCCGCATTTTGGGCAAACCCTATGGGCCACTACGAGATTGCCACAGGTGCCGCATACGCTGAGTGTCGGTGCAGCCAAACGCATGTTTGCAGCTTTTCTCGAAGCAGCGCTAGCTTTTGAAGTCTTATGTTTAGGTACTGCCATATTTTATCCCCTTCATCCAAATTATACTCTTGTGAGAATAACGAAATTACCGTTTCATGTCAACATCTTCATTCTGCCAACGAGTTTTTGGGCTACCAATTCAGGAACCATCTTGCTTATATCAGCTCCGAACGCTGCCATTTCTTTTATCGCTGAAGAGCGTAAAACAAAAAATTTCGGATCAGTTGGCATGAACATAACTTCCAATTCAGGCAGCAATTGCTTATTTGTCATCGCTAATTCAAATTCATAACCGAAATCCACCAGCGCCCGTACTCCTCGAATCATGACTGAAATGTTGTGCTGCTTGGCAAAATCGACAATCAATCCATTCCAGACCACAACTTCAACATTGTCATACTCTTTGAGAAGTTCTTTCAACATTGAAAGGCGTTCGTCGGCTGTGAACAGACATTTTTTTGAGATATTGTCCGCAACGACGACCGCTATCGAATCGAATATTTTCGCTGAACGCTCAATCAGATTCATATGGCCGTTGGTGGGCGGATCGAATGTTCCAGGTAACATAGCTTTCAGACTGCTGGCATTATTACGATACATTTTCACCTTTTCTTACTCTCCACGTATTTTTTCATGAAGCTGAAGGTATCGGGGCTTTCATATGGAATCCGCTTCACAATTGAAAAAGTCTTGTCATCCTTCATCTCGATGACAGCGAACGTGCCCCTGCCGATATATGATACTTTTTGGGGAGGAACAACATGTTCCTCATCGGCTATCTTTCGCAATACGCAATCAAAGTGGTTGAATGTTTCGGGTTCGGGTCCTCCTATCGATTGGGCTATCGAATCGATCGGTTTACCGCAGAGAGCGCATGTCGGTGTCGGTTCATGAATCCGTGGAACGATAATCTGCGGTTCATCCTCACCTGTTTTTTTGACAGGGTGTCTAGTTTTTTGATTCTTAAGCGCTTGCTGCTCAGGATTCTTAGATTTTTTTTTCCTGTTCTTGCGGTTTTTTAATTGTTTGACTGGACGTTCCTGCCCGTTACTCATTCAATCACTCCTTATCAAGATACCAAACCATCATAATGCAATTGGCTTAAGGTTGCAATGCAACTACAGATTGGTACGAGATATGTAGCTTGTTTTCATGAAAAACGGGTGCCTTTGCACCCGTTTTCGCAATAGCATGGAGAATTAAACGGTTGGCCGTTTCCTGATAATAAGCTCTGGAATCTTTGCTGCTTTTCCGATTTTCGTCCTGATGTAGTACAACTTTGCCCTTCTTACACGACCGCGGCGAACCACATCGATCTTTTCAATACGTGGAGAATGGACAGGGAAAATTCGTTCAACACCAACTCCATACGATATTTTACGGACGATAAACGTCTTTCGGATTCCACCATTTTTTATGGCAATGACCAATCCTTCATACACCTGGATTCTCTCTTTCTCGCCCTCTTTAATGGTAAAATGTACTTTTACTGTGTCACCAACGTGAAAGTTCACAGCATTTTCTTTCATTTGTTCAGATTCAATTGCCCTGATCACATCCATAATCTTCGGTCCCCTTCGCACTGTATAGTTTCAACTCTTCAAGAATTCGTTTCGAATTTTCATCAAGAGGCATGTCCTGGAGCAACTCCGGCCTGTTACGGAATGTTTTCTCCAGACGCTTCTTGAAGCGCCATTGCCCTATCTGGGCATGATGACCCGACAATAATATCTCAGGAACGTCAATTCCGCAATAGGTTGCGGGTCGCGTATATTGAGGATATTCCAACAAACCGTCCGTAAAACTTTCTTCTTCCAACGATTCGTCGCTGATTACCCCGTCAACAAGACGATACACGGCATCTACGATCACCAATGCCGCGACTTCCCCGGATGAGATTACATAGTCGCCAATACAAATCTCGTCATCAACATACAAATCTATGATTCTTTGGTCAATACCTTCATATCGTCCACAGATAATAACAAGCTGATCTTCTTTACTCAACTCCCGTGCATATGCTTGGGTGAAACGTTTCCCCGAAGGAGTCGGATAGATGACACGCTTGTTTTTCGCTTGTATCGCATCCAACGCACTGCCCAGCGGCTCAGGTTTCAGTACCATGCCGGCTCCCCCGCCGTACGGAGCATCGTCGCACGTCTTGTGTTTATCTGTCGCGTAATCACGGAAATTTACCACATCATAACTAATTGTGTCACTCGCAACGCTTCTGGCCATGATCGATGTCGTGAAAAAACTTTCAATTATTTCTGGAAACAATGTCAGGATACTGAATTTCATGACAATAACATCGGCTCGAGCAACTCGAGCTCCTTATTTCTCAAATCGACAGTTCCGACATACCGGTCCATGAAAGGAATCAGACAGACTCTATTATCCATAGTAATCCGTACTTCAAGCAACAAGGCCTGTGGTCCGTCAATAGTAGAAATTACCTCTCCCACTTGTTTTTTGTCGACCAAGATGTGGCAACCGATGAAGTCGGCTGCATAATACTCACCTTCTTCAAGCAACGCTGCCTTGCTTCTCGGTATCCACACTTCCCATCCCGAAAGCAACCGGGCTTCTTCAGGGGTATCGATACCAACGAATTTGATATGGATGTCATTCCCTTTGATCCGAACGGTATCGATCACCACTTGTTTCTCATTGGCTTTGTGCCGAAGCAACACTTCCTGCAATTGCAGAAGATGTTGGTATTCTTCAGAAAAGCTGTGGAATTTAATATACCCTTCTACACCGTACGTACCTTTCAGAACACCGGTGGCAAGTAACGGTTCCATCAGTCAAGGATTTCCAAGACGACCCTTTTGCCGCCTTTTGTCGCAGATGCACTGAGAATCACTCTGATGGCATTTGCAATACGGCCTTGTTTTCCAATCACCTTGCCGACATCGTCGGAGGCGACCTTCAATTCAAGGATAGTCGACTGTTCTCCTTCAATGACATTCACCGAGACTTCATCGGGTTTGTCAACCAATGACTTGACGATATACTCAACTAGATCTTTTTCCATTGCGGAACCTCCTGGATTCATTCCTGGACAGTTCTGTCAACGAAAATATTATGTTTGTTGAGAATTCTCTTAACGGTTGTCGAAGGTTGCGCTCCCTTTGAAAGCCATTCCTTGATCCTGTCTTCCTTGAGGACTACCTGTTTGGATTCGTCCTTCTCAACCGGATGGTAATGTCCCACTTCTTCGATGGATCTGCTATCCCTTGCCGATCGGGAATCGATAACCACCAATCGATATGAAGCGTTCTTCTTTGAACCGAATCTTTTCAATCTGATACTCGTACTCACAACTTCCTCCTACTCAACTCAACTACATACCCATGTGTTTCAACATTGAAGCTTGGTATTTTTTATTTTTAGCGAACTTCTTCATGGCAAGCCGCATTTTCTCAAATTTTTTCAACAAGCGATTCACATCATACACCGTCGTTCCGCTTCCATTCGCAACACGTTTCTTCCGCGTAGGTCCAATCATATATGGATTTTGGCGTTCTGTCATGGTCATGGATTGAATTATCGCTTTTTCCCTATTCATTTCAGCCGTATCGATATCATCCTCGCTCACATTGCCTTTCGCTCCGGGAATCATCTCGAGAAGTTTCTCGACAGAACCCATTTTGTTCATCCGATCCAGCTGATCAAGATAATCTTGCAAGTCAAACGTCGCCTTGGACATTTTCTCCTGCATTTTCTCAGCTTCCTTGATATCGATGGTTTCCTGGGCTTTTTCAACAAGCGAAACCACATCACCCATTCCCAGGATACGGCTGGCAATTCTATCTGGGTAGAACGGATCAAGATCCTCGGGTTTCTCTCCCACTCCTATGAATTTGATCGGCTTGCCGACTATCGATCGTAATGATAGCGCGGCACCGCCACGGGTATCTGAATCGAATTTGCTGAGAATTACGCCTGTGATACCGACTTTTTCTTCGAACTCCTGGGCAATGGTGACAGCGTTCTGGCCGGTCATCGCATCGGCGACGAACAAACGTTCGTCAGGGTTGATGGCTGAAGAAACGTTGTGGATCTCATCCATCATCATTTCATCGAGGTGCATTCGACCCGATGTATCGACTATCAAAACATCGAACTGTTCCTTTTTGGCTTTGGCTAGAGAATTCTTTGCCACCGATACCGGATTCTTCGCATGTTCTTCAGCATAGACCGGAACTCCGATTTTTTCTCCCAACACCTGTAATTGCAAGACAGCCGCCGGGCGGACCAAGTCTGCGGCAACCAAAAGCGGACGTCGCCCTTGTTTTTTCAGCCTATAAGCAAGCTTCGCCGCCGTGGTGGTTTTTCCGGAACCCTGAAGGCCCATCATCAATACCACTGATGTCGTGTCGGGTCCTTTGAGGATGAGTCCCTGATTATCGACATCCCCGAGAAGCTGCACCATCTTGTCATACACGATTTTTACGAACTGTTGTCCGGGATCAACCGATTGGAGTACCTTTTCTCCCGTGGCTTCTTCCATCGTCCTATTGACGAAACGGCGGACCACGCGAAGATTTACGTCGGCTTCCAACAAAGCGACTTTGATCTCTTCTACAGCGTCCTGTATGTTCTTCTCGGTTATTTTTGATTTTCCTGAAAGAGAGCGAACTATCTTTCCAAACTGAGCACTAATTGAATCAAACATTCTCCACCACAACTATCGCCTTTACCGTAAAGATTTATACTGTATTATCGGAAGGGATGTCAACCTGTTCCGTAAATATGGTGTCCTTGTCAGCTTCCCATCCCATCCGCCAACTGATCGCTTTTGAAATCCCATGTTCCTGCATTGTCACTCCAAGCAACGTCTTGGACCCTAGGACCGTACGCTTGTTGTGAGTGATGATTATGAATTGTGATTCTTTGCTGAAATCCTCCAAAACATCGAGGAAAAAACCAATGTTCCTGTCATCGAGAGCCGCGTCGATTTCATCTAGGATACAAAACGGAGAGGGTTTTACTTTATATGTGGCAAACAGCAATGCCACCGCGGTGAGGGATTTTTCACCGCCTGACAAGGGAGCAAGCCTATCCAGTTTTTTCCCGGGAGGTTGGGCAAGGATATCAATACCGCTTTCGAGCACATTTTCAGGATCCAACAAGCGTAATTCAGCTCTTCCACCGCCAAACATCCTATGAAACATTTCCTGAAAACTAATACGAATTTTCTGGTAGGAATCGATAAAAAGATGTTCGGATCGAATACGTATCTCATCAATAATCCTGGTAAGATCGTTTTTTGCCTTCACAAGATCAGAAATCTGTTTGGTCAAAAACTCATAGCGTTCTTTTACTTCGGCGAATTCCTCTTGTGCCATGTGGTTGATATATCCCATCTGCTGGATTTGCTTCTTTATCTGGGTAAGTCGTTCACGAAGGATCTTGCTATCTTCTAAGGTATCTTCTAGTCGATGTTCATATTCTTTCAGGCTTCTGCCGTAATGTTCGAAAAACGTACCGTATACACCTTGGATTTGTTGTGTAAGATTCTCGATGTGGAACATGAACTTATCGATTTCCGAACGGATAGCGTGAAGTTTCTCATAACGGAGGTTCATCGCCTCGCGTTCTTCTGAGAGCAATTTATTTTGTCGGTCGATAGATTCTATCACGGTTTCGAGAGTACTCTGCATTTCATCATATTCCCGTGCGATATCATGTTGGTCTTCGGTAATCAACTCCATCTCTTGTGTGCATTGTTTGGCTCGTTTGCTTGCGTTTTCAGCATCCCGAAGAACGTCATCTTCCAAAAAACGCTGCTCATCGATCGTTCGGGCAATGTTCTCTATCAATGCTTTGGCGGTATTGGCTTTCATACTGTAATCAGCAAGTATCGCGTTCAATTGGATGTTGCGTTCGGCAACCTGATTCAACAATACGGTCAATCCACGATTATCCTCTCTCAAAGCGGCGATCGCCCGGCGCTCGGTGTCCATACGATTGCGAATCGTTACCATTTCCGAATCGATCACGTGTTTTTGGGTGATGATTCCTTCGGGAGCCAACAAATCGTCAATAAATGATGGAATCGTGCTTCTAAATGATTCAAATCGGGATTCGATATCGTTGGTCAGGCTCCTGATGTCCGTTAGGATTTTTACCCATTGACGGTCATAATCACTCTTATCGGTCGATTGTCGGCGTATCGATGCGATCGAAGTTGCATAAGTCAGTTGGGTATCGATTACCGATGTTGCTCGACTCAGTGCCTCAAGTAACAGTCTTTCAGCTTTCTGTCTTTCTTTCGTAGTATAACCGCTTTGTTTAAGCTTCTCGTCAAGTTCGGCTACGATCGTATCGGTAATTGTTTGCAAACGGAGGGATAAGGAACGCATGGAACCTTCCAGTTCGATAATTTTCTTTTCGCGTTCTTCTATCTCATGTTCATGATCAGCAATCAACTGAGAAGTTCTTTTGGACTCGTTCTCATTCGCTTCCAGCTGTTGCTTCGAGATGGCGATTTGATCGCGTGCTTGTTCAAGACGATCTTTCTGCTGTTCGGTTTCCAGACTGTCTCTTTCAATCCGTTCACGAATCTTGGCGGCCCGCTCGATTGCCTCGTCATGACTACGCAACGCATCCTGATAGCGTTGTTGAACAAGTTTCAACTGTTGTTTTTTGCTGTTTTGCTGTTCTTCCAAACGTTGGATTCTATTCTGGACCGATATTCGCCGCTCAGATTGTTGCCGCATCAGTTCTTGATGCTCTTCCAACACCTGGCCCGATGCCTTGATTTCATCTGTGAGCGATTGGTAGTCGTTTTGTGCTTTGTCCAAATCATGTTGTTTTGATTCTTTAAGCAGCAATAATGCTTGAACAGTAGAAAGATTGGCATCGATTTCTATCGATAGCATTTCTTCTTCCAATTCTTTGTACTTAGCAGCCTTTGTCGCTTGACTCTTCCGGGAATCATATTGCCGCTTCACTTCAATCAATATCGTTTCTACCTGTTCGATATTCTCTTGGGTTCTTTCAAGTTTCTTTTGAGCTTCGATGGTCTTTGATTTATAACGGGTGATACCCGCGGCTTCTTCGAAAATGTAACGACGGTCTTCGGGTCTTGTTGAAAGTATCTGATCGATCTTTCCCTGTTCCAGAATCGAATAGGCTGACTTTCCTACCCCGGTGTCATAAAAGAGTTCACGTATGTCTCGTAGCCGGCATTGTGTTCGATTGATAAAAAATTCACTTTCTCCGGATCGGAATATCCTGCGTGTAATTTCAACCTCGGTGTGTTCGGTCGGGAGTAATCGTTGTTCGTTATTGATCGTCAGGGTTACTTCAGCAACATTGAGCGGCTTTCGATTGTCAGTGCCATTGAATATGACATCCTCCATCTTACTCGCTCTGAGAGTCTTCGTCGATTGCTCGCCAAGCACCCATTTGATCGCATCGACAATATTGCTTTTACCGCAACCGTTGGGCCCAAGGAGGCTCGTGGTTCCATCAGAAAATTCAAGACGAGTCTTGTCCGCAAATGATTTGAACCCATACAGTTCTACACTTTTCAGGAACAACGGCAACTCCCACTATTGATAGTCTCAGCGAGTATACCATGAAATGATGGGTTTGTACAAATTCCTCATAGATTCGGCATGCTTGTCACGAGCTCCTGAACTCATTAGACTGAATGTATGGAACTACTTTGTGGAATAGATGAAGCGGGAAGAGGACCTATTGCTGGTCCGGTATGTGCCGCGGCGGTCGTGCTTTCCCCGAACTTTCCAATAGATTTGCTCAATGATTCGAAAAAATTGAACGAATCACAAAGGCTTAAGCTGGAACAAATCATTAAAGATGAAGCTATTGCATGGGCAATCGGATGGGCTAATAGAAAGGAAATCGATGAAGTCAATATCTTGCAGGCGACCATGCATGCGATGGAGCGATCTTATAAAAGAATTGCCAGATCGGGATTACAGATTTCTTCGGTTGTTGTCGACGGCAATCGCAGCCCTTCGATCGATGTACCGTGCTTTGCAGTGATCAAAGGCGATGCTACGATTCCTCAGATCATGGCGGCTTCCATCTTGGCAAAGACCGCCCGTGATCGGCTTATGATGTTGCTGAGTAAACGATATCCGTTATGGGGATTCGAATCACACAAAGGATATCCTACCAAAGCCCATAAAGCAGCTTGCAGGCTTTATGGCCCGAGTCCTATCCAGCGATATTCGTTTACCTACTGATTGCTAATTCTGTTTTGATTTGGCTTGTACGATATAGTCAAGTGATTTCTGGAACTCCTTGACGAATTCTCCCAAATCTTCCTGGTACACGACAATTGACTGGCGGATAAATTTTTCTGATGTTCCTTCCATGCCTTTGCTCTCAACGATGTTGAGAAATAAATCACCGTAGACATTCTCTTTCACGTTGAAAAAGTATGTTCTGTCGCCAGTGACTAATCTGCTGGAAAAGACTTCACCTCGAACTCCCATGGTCCACCTCTCTAAAAAAAAACCTGGCGTGGCCAGGCTGGTTGTCGAGCGCCCGACGGGAATCGAACCCGCCTCTTCAGCTTGGAAGGCTGAGGTAATACCACTATACCACAGGCGCTTGCATCTGTTTCTTACGGAAGTTATGTATACAGGAAACTAACAGGATGGTCAATACCATCAGCGAATCAATAATTGGCAATCCTCTTGGTTTTGTAGCGGTAACAGTATATTATTGTACTTCGCATTGGCAATATGCATCGGGAGGATCATGGATTATCGGCATAACTACATAAAGGTGATCGTACATGTCATGTTGGCGTTAAGGCAAGATGAAGGCCTTTCTATCAACACTGGAAGGTCACACTTCGAATTTGCAAGCGAATTGGCGCAATTCGCGAGTGAAATAACATTGCAGGATGTGAACGTTGTCACTATCGAACATGGAGTTGTGGAAGAAGTCAATTCGTTTTCTCCGATCGAGAATGAAAAATCTTTACACGAACCACTACGACACGTGCTCTTGAGGATAGATGATACCGAAGAGCATGATTGGCAGCCTGAGGCCAGCGCGGATGAGATTATCGAAAGCATGGCATTATTGCAACAAACAGGAAATCTTGCACCTCCACAATTGGATAGGCACATGGCTCCGTGGGCCATGATCGCTGTTCCCGGCCCGCTTTGGGCTTCGAAAATTCTCGGTAAAAACTGCGAAGAGTCAAAACTTTGGGAATTGTTTGCCCCGGTGTACAAACTTGATCAGAACAATCCTGTCCAGGCGTGGAAAGAACATATATCATTGGTCAATCATCGACTTGTAACGTTGAATCGTCTCGAAATAGACCACATACGCATCACTACCAAAGATACGGAACTCACCCTAGCCTGTGTCGACCAATCTCGATGGCGAGGAGGTTTGATGCATTTGGGTACAGGCAGGACTTTCATCCCAATGCTCCCTCTTGATCGTGTCACGATGCTGCCCGATCGATTTCGAACAGACGGTGTGTTGACAGCGACAAGACCTTTCAGACTTTTGGCCCGTGAGATAATCGGAGCAAAGTTTTTATTCAGCTCAGGCATGGTCGTTGACTACGATGCCGTGAAAGGAAAAGATATCCTTGATCTGGTCTTCTCAAAAGAAGATAATGCAAGACGTTTGGGAGAACTCTCGCTGATCGATGAATACTATAGTCTCGGTTCTTTATGCGATCGTTTTGATACGCTAAGCCTCGATACACATCTGAGCAGTTCGGTACTATTCGGTATGGGTGAAGCGATTCATCTCGAAGCACTTGAAACATACGAGGATGCTAAGCAGATGGAGCAATCGACAGGCTGTAATCTGAGCGACATCCGTTTCCGCGTACCGTTCGGAAACAAGGACATGACTGTCAGGGCGATTCTTTCCGATGGCAGTGAATTCGTAATAATCAATGAAGGTCATATCTGGTCTTGAAACATCATTATCAAATAGCAGTTAGGAGCAGTTAGGAGGTTTTCATGCGTAGTATCGAACAGTATGCGAAAGAGTATGCGAAATTAGTGATCGAATCGGGTGTTGTACTGAGAAATGGGCAATCCGTACACATTAGGACAGGCTATGACAACTATCAGTTTGCCCGTTTATTGGCTCAGACCGCTTATCGATCAGGAGCGCTCCATGTGGTGATCGATATCGATGACCCGCAGCTGACAAAAACAAAAATTGAATCTCAGAGTATCGAGGAGCTTACCATATTTCCCGATTACCAAAAGCAGATAGATTACGAGATGATGGCTAAAGACTGGGCTTTCATCCGAATAGATAACACAGAAGACCGCCACTGGCTGGAGGATGTGGACGCTTCAAAACTCTCTGCAATGCGGAAAGCTGCCAGCAAATGGGGAGCGATTTACCGTCAGAGCAGGATGCGCCATGAACACCCTTGGTGTGTTATTTGCGTTCCGGGACCCGTATGGGCTAAAAAAGTACTGGGAGAGCAAGCCACCGTGGAACTGTTATGGGAAACAGTCGCTCCGATTTTACGACTCGATACCGATGATCCGAGCCTAGCTTGGAAAGAACATGCGAACATGCTTGACATGAGAAGCAAGCGATTGAATTCGCTGAACATTTCGTCGCTACATTTTACTGCTAAAGAAACTGATCTCACGATCGGCTTCAGGAAGGAACACTTATGGGTAGGCGGAGGAGACCCGTTGCCAAATGGTACGTGGTTTTTACCGAATATTCCGACCGAGGAAGTCTTTTCTGTTCCTGACATGCATACCGCCGAGGGAATTGTCAGGACGACCCGCCCTGTATCGGTGATGGACTCGTTGGTAGAGGACGTCGTGCTAGAATTCAATTCAGGCAGGGTTGTCTCATGTACCGCACGCGTCGGACAAAAAGTAATGGATAATTTCCTTGCCATCGATGAAGGGGCCACGAGATTGGGCGAAGTCGCCCTGGTTGATGAGAATTCTCCGATCGCGCGATCAAAAAAGGTGTTCGGTTCGATTCTTTATGATGAAAATGCCTCATGCCACCTCGCTCTTGGTGCAGGGTATCCATCTTGTCTTTCAAATAGCGCGTCCTTGACGACTGATGAACAATTGAAACAAGCCGGATGCAATACATCGCTTACCCACACTGACTTTATGATCGGTTCAGCCGACATGGACATCGTGGCACATACGCGTGAAGGTAAGAAAGTGGTGATTATGAAAGATGGTCAGTTTACGATCTAGCCCGAGGACACCATAAGGCGCAGTCCCTCGAGCGTATGAAGCGGTGATAACTTGTCGATCCTTCCGATTAATGGAGCGATGGTAGCCGACAAGCCACCGGTAGCGATTACCTTAAGGGATTGCGATAGTTCTTCTTCCATTTTGGCGATCAGCTCCTTTACCAACCCGGCGTAACCGTACATGATACCACTTCGGATCGATTCGTCAGAATCTCGGCCGATGGCTTTCTCAGGAACTTTCAATTGGACTTGAGGAATTTGGGCCGTATTGTGAAAGAGTGAATTAACAGCCGTGACCAGACCGGGAGCTATCGAGGCTCCGAGCAAATCTCCGCTGGATGAGACCACCGTGATGGTCAACGCGGTTCCGAAGTCCAGAATCGCGACGTTGTCATTCGGATACATATTGTGGCCCGCAACCGCATTGGCGAGCATGTCGTATCCCAACTCCGGCGGGATCGTCTCACGTTTGATTCCAGGACATATATCATGAGTGACCATCACAGGATCGAATCCAGCAAGTTGTTTGATTACCTTCTGGAACGCCCGCGTGAGATTAGGGACAACCGAACTCACGATCGCTTCGGTAATATCGGTACCCTTGAATGTGCTGTTTTCCAAAAGATGCTCGACGATTACGAAATACTCATCACTCGTCTTTTTGGCATCGCTATAGATTCTCCAGTTACCTACCCAATCGGTACCGTCATGGACTGCGATCACGACATTCGTATTTCCGATATCCATCACCAACAGCATAGGCTTGCTCCTTTTTTTTAAATGGTTACCCCGCTGTGCGATCCATAGTATTCATCCCGTAATGAGCGAATATCTTCATTGGCTAAATATTCTTCAAGTCCGATGATCTTGTCAATAACATTACCATTGGGTGCGAACTCGATGATACGATTGGCAATAGTATCCACGAATTGATGGTCATGGCTATTGAAGAGCACCACGCCTGTAAATGAAATCAATGCATCGTTCAATGCGGTGATCGCTTCCAAATCAAGATGACTGGTCGGTTCGTCAAGGATGAGTACATTTCCTTGCTCGAGCATCATCTTGGCCAATATACAGCGGACTTTTTCTCCGCCGCTGAGCACGGTACAATCCTTCAGTGATTCATCTCCGGTGAAAAGCATCCGCCCGAGGAACGATCGTACGAACGTATCATCCTTTTCAACAGAATATTGACGCAACCAATCGGTTATCGACATGTGTTCGGTAAAGAAATAGGCGTTGTCTTTCGGGAAATAGCTCGGCTTGATGGTGACACCCCAATCAAAAGACCCACTGTCCGGCTCCATTCTGCCGCTGATAATCTGGAAAAATACTGTTTTGGCATAATGGTTCGGACCGACAAAGGCAATCTTATCTCCGTTTTGTACGCTCACACTAAAATTATTCAGTACTTTTTCACCATCGATTGTCTTTGTCAGGTTCTTTACTTCAAGTATGATTTTCCCGCATTCCCGTTCAGGTTTGAACGCTACGTACGGGAATCTTCTTAATGATGGTTTTATATCATCTATGGTGAGTTTATCAATCAGTTTCTTCCTGCTTGTGGCCTGTCTGGCTTTTGATAGGTTCGAGCTGAAGCGTTGGATGAATTCCTTTAATTCGGCGATCTTGTCTTCCCTTCTCCGCTTCTCATCCTTCATCTGCTTCATTGCCAATTGACTGGACAAGTACCAGAAATCATAGTTGCCTACGTACAATTGGATTTTTCCGAAATCTATATCGGCGATATGGGTACAGACCGAGTTGAGAAAATGTCTGTCGTGGCTGACGACTATCACGGTGTTCGTGAATTCACCTAAAAAATTTTCAAGCCAATGGATCGATTCCAAGTCCAAGTGGTTTGTCGGTTCGTCCAATAACAGGATATCAGGATTGCCGAACAGAGCTTGTGCCAGCAATACTCGAACCTTAAGGTTATCCTCTATGTCGGCCATTTTTGATTGCTGCAGTTTTTCAGGAATTCCCAAGCCGCTAAGCATCACTGCGGCCTGTGCCTCGGCTTCCCAACCGCCTAACTCTGCGAACACACCTTCCAATTCAGCAGCCCTGATGCCATCTTCTTCGGTAAAGTCCTCTTTTGCGTAAATCTGATCCCGTTCGGTCATCACTTGATACAGATGTTCGTGACCCATGATGACCGTTTCAATCACTTGGAAATCGTTGAATTCGAAATGATCCTGCTTGAGTACCGCCATCCGCTCTCCGAAAGTGACGATGATTTCTCCGGTATCGGCTTCAATCTCACCCGAGAGTATCTTGAGAAACGTTGACTTTCCCGCACCGTTGGCCCCGATGATTCCATAGCAATTACCAGGAGTGAATTTGATATTCACCTCTTTAAAGAGGATTTGCGTGCCATAAGAAAGTGAAATGTTCGATGCTGTAATCATGTAACGTCCTTTTCGAAAATATCCTACACATATTCGCATGAAAAAGCCAGCCCGTTGAAGGCTGGCTTTAGTCCCTAGGGGAATCGAACCCCTCTCTAGAGACTGAGAATCTCTTGTCCTAGCCGATAGACGAAGGGACCAAATCGGTTACTGGGATGAAGGGATTCGAACCCCTAAAGGCAGAACCAGAATCTGCAGTGTTACCATTACACTACATCCCAACTAACAAATCCTGTTGCAATGTAATGGAACAGGATAAGATTGTCAAGACCTGTCAGGAAGGCCTGATTCAAGGGTAACTTCTTTTGAAAGCGGCTACACGCGCTGATGTTTTCAAATCATAAGGAGAAACGTGACCATCTGCGATATAGCGGTAACCCAGCGCTGCGATCATCGCTCCGTTGTCAGTACATAACTTCATCGAAGGGAAGGCGACTTCTACTTTGTCAATGGATGTGAGTTCTCTACGAACCAACGAATTGGCGGCTACCCCGCCGCCTACGGCCATACGGTTCAATTTGGTATCATCCAAAGCCTTTCGAATCCGTTTCGTAAGGATGTTAATTGCACTCCTCTGGAAAGAAGCAGCGATATTTTCATCAGATTTTTCTGCGCTACCGTTCCAAAATTGGTCGAGTTGGTTTATTGCAGCTGTTTTTAAGCCAGAGTAGGATACGTCATAGGGATGGTCTCCCTTTTGAAGCGAAGGTCCTGGAAACAAAAAGGCGAGCGGATCGCCTTTCTGGGCAAGCCTATCGATCATCACGCCTCCGGGATATCCGAATCCGTAGTGCTTTGCGACCTTATCGAAAGCTTCTCCTATCGCATCGTCAATCGTAGTCCCCATGACGTCGATTTCATCATAACCGTTGACTTTGCAGATCACCGTATGCCCGCCTGAAATCAATACGCCAAGGTATGGGTATTCGAGTGGATGTTCTACTTGGGACGCATAGAGATGTGCCCTGATGTGATCGATTCCAACAAGCGGGATACCCAATGTGGCAGCCATCGCCTTCGCAAAATTCACCCCTACCAGCAATGAGCCGAGCAACCCCGGTCTGTTGGTGACCGCAATAGCGTCAATGCATTCGATGGAAAGCTTGGCCTGTTTCAATGCTGCGCTGACTACTTGGGATATCCATTGAGTGTGTAAGCGCGATGCGATTTCCGGAACAACTCCCTGGTATGGTTTGTGCAACTCAATCTGTGTGGCGATGACATTACTGAGAATTACCGATCCGTCTTCAACGACGGCGGCAGAGCATTCGTCACATGAAGTTTCGATTCCAAGTACTTTCATTCGTAACTTTCACCAAGTATATCAAGATCCAGATCGTCAAGAGACAATCCGCTTTCGATAAAATCGGGATAGAGTTCCATGAAAAATTCAGCGACCAGAGGGGTCCATGATTCGCCACGGACCAATGGTTTTCGCTTTACATGCACTCGTATGACCAATTCGTCAGGCAACGAAGATTCTGCTTTGTGACGTACAAATTTCTTTTCCAGAATGAACTCCATTACGGATCGTTTTTCCGTTGACATACAGTACGGACTATCTGGCGATTGGTCAATAGCCTTACGTTCCTACTTGCAATTGTGAATAAAATCCGTTACCTTAGTGCCGTTCGCAAAGATGCCAAAATAGCTCAGCGGTAGAGCAGCGCACTCGTAATGCGCAGGTCGTGGGTTCAATTCCCACTTTTGGCTATTACCGCAATTCCGATCCTGTTGCATCGCTTGTGCGGAATAATGCTTGATTTTATCGAGATAGCACGAACCCATTAAAATATTTTGACACTCCTGAGTATTCCAATTACTATTGTCAGTGACGGGCGATGATTGACCGTGGCTTTCTTCTTAAAGCATAAGGATGGTTTCTGGTAATCATTCGGGTCAAGGCATACGCTGATCGTTGGGAGCGGTATAATGGATTTTCCCGAAAGGCTACCGATAATTGTTTCGATGATGTTGTTTCTGATCGGTTTTATCGCGCTGACCATTGGTTATAGGGTATTTAAAATTCTCATTATCATCACCGGAGCGGTGATCGGATTAATTGTCGGAGGGTATGCAGCTGCCAATATTTTCTTATTGGGTAACACGGGGTTGAACATAGCATTGGCCATCGGTGCCATTGCCGGTGCTTGCCTCATGATATTGTTTCGTATAGTGCCATCGCTCTTCGCCGGTGCGATCGCAGGTATTTTGCTAGGACAGATAATTATTTCATTCTTTCCTTTTTCCAACGCTATCTTAAGTATCATACTGGCGGTAATCGGTGCGGTTTCAGCAGTTTTTTTCAGAAAATTTTTGATAATTGGGTTTACCTCATTTTCAGGTGCTGTTTTGATTGCTATCGTAGTTTCCGGTACATGTATCGGTCAGAATATTCTCTCAGTTACACAATCCAGCGACTTCCAAAGCGTGTTCAACATGTTCTCTGACGCATCTTTTATAAAAGAATCGTATGAATTATTAACCACATGCACGTCAAAATTCACCTACGGTTGGATCGTAATCGCAATCATCGGTATTGTTTTCCAACTTAAAACCACAAAAAGATTCCAATCTTCAGATCAACAAAACCATTCTGACAAATCAGTTAACCACAGCTCAAAAGATTAATAAGGTCACTACACAAAATTTGACCGCTCGCAAAGCAAGCGGTCATCGGTTGAGTAGCGAAAAGTTTTCTTATTTCTTCAACATCGATTGAGCGGCAGCAAGTCGTGCTACCGGGACTCTGAACGGTGAACAAGAAACATAATGCAATCCGATTTCCTGACAGAACGCGATGGTTTTAGGATCTCCGCCATGTTCGCCACAGATACCGAGTTTGATGGAAGGATTCGTGGATTTTCCCAAATCAACGGCAATTTTTACCATCTTGCCAACACCTGCGATATCGATGGTCGCGAACGGATCGTATTCGAAAAACTGCTTGTCGGTATCATTCACATACGGACCGAGGAAGCTTGCTGCGTCGTCACGACTGAACCCACAAGTCATCTGAGTGAGATCATTGGTACCGAAACTGAAGAATTCCGCATTTTTTGCAATTTCATCGGCGGTGATAGCAGCCCGCGGGACTTCGATCATCGTACCGATCTTGTATTCGAGGGAATCGTTTCGTTCAGTAAAGATTTCATCGATGACTTCCAGCGCATGCTTTTTAACATATTCGAATTCTTTGTAATGACCGACCAACGGGATCATGATCTCAGGATGGACCACGATACCCTTTTTCTTTATGTTCAAAGCTGCTTCAATGATCGCCCTGACCTGCATCCGTAAGATCTCAGGGTAAATAATTGCCAAACGGCATCCGCGGAAACCGAGCATTGGATTGAATTCATGCAAGGATGCAGTTTTTTGAGCAATTTCCTCGACCGAGATATGAAGTTGGAGTGCCATTTCATGGCGGCTTGTATGATCATTCGGCAAGAACTCATGCAATGGCGGATCGAGTAATCTGATCGTTGCCGGCAGACCGTTCAATGCTTCGAAAATCGCTTCGAAATCTTCTCTTTGCATCGGAAGCAATTCCGCCAAGGCTTTTTCGCGTTCCACTTTATTGTTTGCAAGAATCATCTTTCGAACGCTGATGATGCGCTGGCCGCCGAAGAACATATGCTCGGTCCTGCACAACCCGATTCCTTCGGCACCTAACTTCACAGCCATTCTGACATCGTTGGGAGTGTCAGCGTTTGTTCTGACTCCCATGGTTCTTAAAGCATCGACATACCCCATGAACTTGTTATAATTCTGGAAGAGCAACGAATCGGAAGGAGCCATCGAGCCATTGAGCACCTGAACAATTTCCGAGGGTTTGACCGGAATGTGTGCGTTGAAGATCTGTCCGGTAAATCCATCGATTGATATGAAATCCCCTTCATTGATTATCTGATCATTGATGTTCATCACATGGTTGTCATAGTCAATCCTGATTTCACCTGCCCCGGCAACACAAGGGCATCCCATGCCGCGGGCTACGACTGCCGCATGGCTGGTCATGCCACCTCTACTGGTGATAACGCCTTTGGCCACCGCCATGCCGCCGATATCTTCAGGGCTGGTCTCGACTCTGGCGAGAATCACTTCTTTACCTTGGGCAGCCATTTCCTCAGCTTTTTCCGCAGAGAAATAGACTTGACCGCAAGCACCGCCGGGAGAAGCATTAAGACCTCGGGTAACTTCAACAATACCTCTATTATGGATATCGACACTATCTAATACCGGAGCAAACAGTTTATTGAATTCACCTGCCGGAACCCGACTTACCGCCATCTCTTTGGTAATCAAACCCTCTTCAACCATCTCGACCTGTGAACGGAGCCAACTGAAGATCGTTCTCTTACCGTTACGTGTCTGCAGCATGTAGAGCTTTCCTTCTTGGATGGTGAATTCGATGTCCTGCATGTCTTTGTAATGCTTTTCGAGCAGACTGCGGATATCAAGAAGTTGATTGTATACATCTTTGTTGACAGCTTTCAGAGTGTCGATTGATTGAGGAGTCCTGATTCCAGCAACGACGTCCTCACCCTGCGCATTCATCAAATACTCACCGTAGAAATGATTTTCTCCTGTCGATGGGTCACGAGTGAATGCAACTCCTGTGCCACTGGTCTCTCCCATGTTTCCGAACACCATCGATTGAACATTGACCGCTGTTCCGAGCAAGCCGCGGATATCATTCATCTGCCTATACTTTATAGCCCGATCATTGTTCCATGATCTGAATACCGCATCGATGGATTTGAACAATTGGTCGATCGGATCGGTCGGAAAATCTTCTTTGGTCACCGCATGATAGATTTTCCTATATTTATCGATGACCAGTTTGAGATCTTCCACATCAAGTTCGGTGTCGAAATGTTTTCCTTTTTCATCTTTAACCTGTTGTAACGCATGTTCGAAATCATGGTGGGGAACTCCCATTACCACATCACCGAACATTTGCATGAATCTGCGGTAGCTGTCCCAAGCGAATCGCTGGTTGCCGGTCTTTTTGATGAGTCCTTTCACAGAATCAGGTGTCATGCCGAGGTTTAGTACCGTATCCATCATTCCTGGCATCGATTGGGCCGCACCGGAACGGACCGACACGAGCAACGGATTTTCCGGATCACCTAATTTTGCTCCCATGACTCGTTCTAGTCTGGAAAGGTGTTCCAACACTTGTTCGCGTAATCCTTCAGGGTATGCACCATTATTGTTACTATAATAAGCACATGCTTCCGTGCTGATTGTAAATCCCGGAGGTACCGGCAACCCTATGGACGTCATATCGGCGAGGTTCGCGCCTTTTCCACCTAAAAGTTCTTTCATCTTGGCAGTGCCTTCGGCTTTTCCCTCACCGAAAAAATACACATACTTGTGAGTTTGATTGGACATCTTTGTACAACCCCCTGTCTTTCTTTTACTTAATATATTTCACTAATTACTACGGGCTGAATGTAAATGATATAGCCCTCCCTGTCAACAGAGAGGGCTTTTAAACAGAATTTATTTAAATTCATTATAAAAAAATATGGGTATCAATTGTTCAGGCAGTATATGATGCCAAAATTTTCAAGCGAGTCGGATTTTTCATTCTCTCAAGGGCTTTCTTTTCTATTTGACGTATTCGTTCCTTGGTAAGATTGTATAATTCTCCGATCTCTTTCAGGGACATCGGTATAGCTCCGTTTAATCCGTAACGCATTTCTATGATATCGCGTTCTTTTTCGGTCAACATCGCCAGTGCGTCGTTGATATCATCACGCAAAGAATTTTCCATCACGATGTCATCCGCGCTTCGATAATTGTCCTCGATAAAGTCTCCGACGGTAGAATTCGAAGGATCGCCAAATACCGGAGCGTCCAGGCTCACCATTTCCTTGCTGATGGATAAAAGGTCGCCGATAAGTTTGGGATCCATCTGAGTGATCTCTCCCAATTCTTCCATCGTCGGTTCCTCACCAGTATCATGCATGACAACCCGCTGAGCCTTTTGGATCTGTAATAATTCGTTCGCCCTGTTCAACGGAAGTCGGACGGTTCGTGATTTTTCGCAGATCGCTTTAAGTATGGATTGCTTAATCCACCAGACAGCGTAGGAAATGAAGTGATAGCCTCTGTCCACATCATACTTTTCAATCGCATTCATCAAACCGATATTGCCTTCATTGATTAAATCAATCAATGGTAAGCCTTGGTTCTGATACTTCTTCGCAACATTCACGACGAATCTCAGGTTTGCTTCAATAAGGCGTTTTCGCGAAGCAGGATCGCCTTCGGCTGCCTTTCTTGCTATGATTTCTTCTTCTTCTCTGGTCATCAATGGGATTCTATTTATTTCTTTTAGATACATTGAAAGAATATTGGCATCTTCATATTGGTCGGCTGCGGTATGCAATTTGGTACTTTTACTCATCATCGGCCTCCTACAGTGGATACAGCATTTATCATGCCAAAAAAAGGAGAACGTGTGACAAATTGTGATTAATTATACTATTGCAAGCAATTACATTAATACGATGGAGTCATCGGTCAACCACGGTATTCTGTGTAATACGTTCATAGTGTGTCAAAAAAACACAGTAACAAAATTTCAACGTCTTATTGAGTAATTTCGACACATTCCGAGTAGCTTTCCTGGTCAAAAGCGCCCCCTATGCCCATGCTAACCTCTTGATAAGAGCCAACCCAAGGAAAATCTATGGTAACAGTCTTAAACCATTCGCGTCTGTCCGATCCTGCAAACGGTATTTCTGAAAGTCGTACGTCTTGCTGCAGTTCATGCCATCTGTTCTTGATGAGATCGTGAACCATATCCCCTTCGGCCAGGGTAGTGATCCATTTCTTTTTTTTCCCAAGAATATAACGTGCGAATTGAATACTGTGAAATTCACTAAACTCACTTTCCCGAACAGGATGGGGATCTCTTAGCATGAACGCATCATGAAAACATCTGATAGATTGGTGTATTTCCCCGATGCGCGACAAGACCACGCCCAATCTATAAAAACATACAGATGTATCCTTGGGATCGTGTCCGCTTTGACCGGCTAGTGTTGCCTTGCAAACAGCTAGTGCTTTCTTATATTTATCAACCATCTATTCACTCCACATCTATTCGACAGCCTTAATATACTAAAACTTATTTCAATCGGACACTCAAAAACTCTTTTCTATGTCGCTTGACCGTCCACTCGTTTGTGCGTATATTGCTATTGGATTTCGTAAGAAGACGAAACTAACAACATTAACAAAATCAATAGTCATTCAGGAGGACCTTTCATGACAATCAAACCGATGGGAGACAGACTGCTTGTAAAGATGGAGCAGATCCAGGAAAAAACAGCCGGCGGCATCTTTATTCCGCAGACAGCCCAAGAAAAGACCCAGATGGCCGTGGTCTTGGAAATCGGCGATGATGAGGAGATCAAGGTAAAGAAAGGCGATCGCATCCTCTACGACAAATATGCCGGAACATCAGTGAAGGCTGATGGAGAGGAATACTTGATTCTCCACATGACCGATGTATTGGCTGTAATCGGATAAGCGAAGTATCCGATGTTTTGAAAGGGATGGTTTTTTGCCATCCCTTTTTTTTCATCAATCTATTTAAGCAATATCAACTGTCGTTGCCCCATATAATACTGTTGAATATTTATCATTCAATGATTATCAATGAGTAATTTCTGAATTCAGACCGATATGGTTCACGAAAAAAGAAAATTTTCAATCTTGTCGCAAATTCCTGAAGTCGTGGTTTCAGGATGATACGATTCGGGTAATGCTTGGAGCATCCAGGTGCCATAGCGTTTGTTGACGACTCGGCTGTCAAGAATCAGCACTACCCCGCTATCGAGCGTATTTCTCAGTAACCGACCGAAGCCCTGTTTCAGCTTCATCGTTGCCTCGGGCAAAGCAAGTTGAAAAAAGCCGCTGCCTCCGTTTTTGTCCAATGCCTCCTGACGTGCTCTGAACACCGGATCGGTGGGAACCCTGAAAGGTAATTTGGCGATTATCACCAGTCGTAAGGTCTCCCCGGGGGCATCGACTCCTTCCCAAAATGAATCGGTAGCGAAAAGAACGCTGTTTTTGTCATCTATGAATCTGCGTAACAACAGCGAACGCTGGGTTTCTCCCTGACGCATCACGGTGATGCCGTTGGAATTCAATAGTGGCGTAACGGCATCGGTAACCTTGGTCAACATCCCGTAGGACGTAAAAAGCACGAGTGCGCCACCTTGGCTAGAAAGAATCGCTTCTCCTATCACCGAAGCGCAATAGTTTATGAATACCTCGGGATGCTGTTCGGAAAACACCGGAGCATCTATCGGCGTAAGTAACATCAGACGGTGTTTAAAGTCAAAAGGACTCGGATGGACACCGGTCAGGTGTGCTCTTCCATCATGCAATGGCAATCCGATTCTTGAGCCCCAGAAAGTAAAATCATCACCAAGATCCATAGTTGCGGAAGTGAAGACGACCGTTTGCAGCTTAGAAAACAAATGATCTTGTAATTTTTCGGCAACACTCAACGGTGAGATATGGACCCACACCGAACGGCTTGAGCTATTTTTCTCAACCATTTCAAACCAGTAGACATCGTCGGTCCAACGCGAATAGTCGATAAATTGTGCCAAAGGTTCACTAAAGGCTTCAATCCTATGCATGTAAGCGTTGAATTCTATCAGATACGGTTCAAATTCATCGGGAACGGATAATTGTTCGACAAAACGAGTTCCGATCGTACATAAGTCGCGTGCGTAGGCAACCACCTGCCGGGACAGATGCGTGAAATCAACGAGTGTCTCTTGCATGTGAGTCCTGATCAACATACTCGAACTCTTATGTTGTTGCATGAAAGCCAACAACCAGGTGTCCAATAGACCGATGGCTTCAGCAAGATATGAAATTTGTCCCAAAAGAGATCCGGATAACTTGTCATCCTTCGAATAGGGAGCCAGTTCTTCGATCAAGCCTTTTCTTGATACACGTCGTTGACGACTAATTTTGCCGAATATCCTTAAAAGCTCCGATCCGCTATAACTAGCGGTAAAGAAATCGGTAGCATTGTGTTCGATATTGTGCGCTTCGTCGATGATCAGTCTGCTGAACGGAGGAAGCACCGCTTCTTTGTCAAATTCTACATTGTCAAGCATCCTTGACCGTGCGTCGGTAAAAAGCAAATGATGGTTGGCAATCAATATCCTAGCTTCGGCCGCTTGCTTGCGAGATCTCATGAAATAACAATCTTTGACATGCGAGCAACCATAACCGATACACAAATCGGAATCGGAATTCACCTCTTGCCATACATCGGCATTGAGAAAGAATGGAATGTCTATTCTCAAACCGGTTTCGGTTCGCTCGCTCCAGTTGATCAGTTGACTTAGACCACTTGACGCATCACGAGCTAATAAGGGCATGCTTGCGACATAATCCTCCAAGCGTCTGAGACAGAGGTAATTTCCCCTGCCCATCACCATCGCCACCGAACATGATGTTTCCAATACCTCAAAGAGTTGGACCAAATCTTTGTCAAACAGCTGTTTTTGAAGATTGATGGTAGCTGTCGCCACGATGGTCTTGTCATCGGGATCTTCGTTTGCATGTAATAGCGCACAAACAAGGTAGGCAAAAGATTTACCGATCCCGGTGCCTGCTTCCATCACTGCAATTCCACCTTTCCGATAAACTTCAGCAACCGTTAATGCCATTTCTAACTGGCCTTCGCGGTATTCATATCCTTTGAAACGTTTTGATAATGCTCCGCCTTCATCAAATACGTCGTATATGTCACTCTGTTGCAAGTTGGTATTCCTGTAACTTCCTATGAAGTGTCTTGCGTGCCAAGCCTAACACCTCGGCAGCCTTCGATTTGTTTCCACCGCAATGGGCGATAGTCGCCAAGATGATTTCCTTCTCAGCCTGAGCCATCGTCGTTCCAACCGGAATTGTGAGCCGCTCTTCAGATCCCGCATTGCG
Organism: Spirochaetales bacterium; assembly: GCA_012523305.1. Taxonomy (GTDB): domain Bacteria; phylum Spirochaetota; class Spirochaetia; order Sphaerochaetales; family Sphaerochaetaceae; genus JAAYDK01. The sequence continues at coordinate 23,258 of JAAYIV010000141.1, read as the reverse complement.
GATTGCAGCGGGAAGGTCTTCCAAATGGATTGTCTTGTCGGTTGCAAGTACCACGGTACTTTCGACACAATTGCCCAATTCCCTGATATTTCCCGGCCAGTCGTAATTCAACATCGCAGCTTTAGCCCGGGAGGTGAATCCTTCAACCGAACGTTTGTTTCGCTCATTATACGTCTGCAAGAAATGGGCGATGAGCAAAGGAATATCTTCTTTCCGTTCACGAAGCGGCGGCACATCAAGATGTACTACGTTAAGTCTATAATAAAGATCTTCCCTGAATCGACCCCTGTCGACTTCATCCTTCAGGTTTCTGTTTGTTGCAGCCACTAACCGGACATCGACCTGAAGAGTCTTTTCTCCTCCTAGCCGTTCGAAGCTTCGTTCTTGTAACACTCTCAGTAATTTTACTTGCGTTGATTGGTTTATCTCACCTATCTCATCAAGAAATAGGGTTCCCCCGTCAGCCAGTTCGAACCGTCCTTTTCTTGATGAAACAGCTCCGCTGAACGCACCTTTTTCATGTCCGAACAGTTCATCCTCAAGCAATGTTTCGGCAAATGAGGCACAACTGACTTTGATGAATGGACCGGTTGCCCTCGATGAAAAATGATGGAGCGCATCAGCTACCAGCTCTTTGCCCACCCCGCTTTCTCCTGTGATAAGAACGCTAGCCTGGGCATCGGCAACCTGACGAATCCTGTCCATCAATCGAACCATCTTCTCACTTTTACCGATAATCTTGTCAGATCCCGTCTCTCTCTTTAACTGTTCGAGTTCTTTTTTTAAAGCTTCATTCTGGTCATACAATTCGCGATTTGTTAATGCACGGCGTATCATAAGGAACAGTCGGTCGAGGTTAAGGGGTTTGGTTACGAAGTCAACCGCTCCATTACGCATCGCCTCTACCGCTGATTCAATCGTTCCATGACCGGTCAGAATTATTACCGGCATCATCGGAAAAGAGGAAACTACCTTTTTCAACAAGTCTTGACCCGAAAGACCCGGCATGCGTAAATCACTGACAACCAAATCGATATTGCTTGATACCAGTAGCTTCCAAGCTTCATTCCCATCTGCGGCGAGCAATACTTCATACCCTTCATCTTCCAAGGCGATCTGCAATCCGTTACGAATGTTTTTTTCATCATCCGCTACCAAAATGGTGCGTTTCATGCTTCCCCCTTGTCCTCGATCACCATCCGTTCACTCTTCGGAACGGGCAAAGAAATGGTAAATGTCGTTCCTTCTCCCAAATGAGAACTCACATTCACTTCTCCGTTGTGTTCTTTTACGACTTTAAACACCATCGTCAATCCCAGACCGGAACCGGTACTTTTCGTAGTGAAATAGGGTTCGAAGATCTTTGACAATGTCTGCTCTGACATACCGATTCCTGTATCGGTGAATGAAAGCAGCACATGATCCTGTTCCAATTTCGTGGTTACCGTGAGATACCCTCCTGTGTGTTCCATCGCATTCATCGCGTTCTTGATGATGTTCAGCGAAGCTTGTTTGATAAGGTTCTCATCTATCAGGACTTTTGGCAAGAATGACCCCAGATTCATCTTGATGGTTATCTTATGCTCAGCTAATTCCGGCTCGACAAAAACACATAACTCATTGAGGATTCGATTGATGCTTTCCAACCTCAGATGAACATCCATCGGCCTTACGGCAAACAGGAAGTCAACGACAATCGCATTCAGCCGTTCAATTTCTTCATCGATGATATCCAGATAACGCTTCGCATCCTCTTTTGTCAATGATTGTTTCCGATGAAACGCTTTTCTCAAAAGCTGTAGATGAATGCCGATCGATGCGAGCGGGTTTTTGATCTCATGTGCGACACCGGCCGCGACGGTGGTCAATGAAGCGAGACTTTCAGAACGATGCAACCGTGCTTCTTGGCGCTTGTGGTCGGAAACATCACGAATAAAAAATATGTGTCGCGTGCCGATGTCGTGTTTGAACACCTGGTCCACTTCACTGTCGAAATATGAATAGGTGATCTCAAGCGTCCTCGTCCACTCTCCTCGCTGGAAATTAAACTCTTTGACCGGATCAGCTAATGTGGAACCGTTATCCAATGCTTCTGCAAAGAATTGGGCCACATCCGGATCCCCCAATGCCCATTTGATCGAGGCTCCTTCGGCAAGGGTCCTTGACAATGGCAATAATCGGCGGCTTTCCATGTTGCAATACAACACTCTTCCTGATTCGCTTATCACTACTATTCCCATGTCGACAGATTCGCAGACCTTCCCTAAGAGTTCATTTTCAGAAGCTTGGTAGCCCACCAACGTCTTTATTTCATCAATGCTGAGTTTGTCTATTTTTTCAAAAGCTCGTCTTACAAAATTATTCATTGCCCGAGAACCTCACGCAATCGGTAAAAGAGACTTTCCAAAGCCAACCGTCTCTGCTGATTGAACACTTTCACCGCCATCTTTGCTTCGCTGATTGCTCGATTCGCTTTGATAGCCTTCGCGACCGGCATACGATTCGCACGTACACTCTCAATCACCCTTCTCACAATCATTTGTAAAAAATAGTCAAACGATGCAATTTCGTCCATGTTCGTCACAAGGGCTGATATGTCATCCGCATCCGCAATGTTCGGAGAGACAATCTTATCGATATATGAATGTGCATCTAAGAGTAATTGTTGACAATCATAGCCTGCTTTTGTCAATATCAATGTTTCAACTGAATCATATGTTTTGCCCTCTTCATGAAATACAGAAGAAATCAATCGATTTTTATTCTCTGACGATATCGCTGGCACCTGATAATGACGAACTCTGGACAGTATTGTCTGAGGGATTGTCGAAGGATGGTCAGAAAGTAAAAAGATATAAGTGTCCTCCGGTGGTTCTTCAAGAAACTTAAGCAAACTGTTTCGTGAAGCGTCATTTGAACTTTCAACACCTTCCAGTATGATAAATTTTTTACTTCCGTCCAAAGTATTTTTTGAAGCCCACTCCTGAAGGAGTCTCACGTGTCCGATGGATATCGATCCAGTTTTCTTCGATGAAGAAACAATCGGCTTCACGGCATCTCGCAATGCTTTCAATGTTGTCCCGGATTCGTTCTCAGCGGATTGCGTGAAGTCCATCAAGCGTTCGTTGGCCAATGAAGCTGCATCAAATGATTGATGTTTCTGTGACGAGGAGCCTAAAAGAGCCTCATGGAATTGCAGCAAAAGGATCTTGGTGTTCCTGATGAGCAGATTTTTCAATTCAGCGGTACGTTTTTCGTCATACGCATTGCACAGGGCTTCAAACATCAATGCATGGTCTCTGGATGCGACAATGACTATATTTGTCCAATCCAGTATGTGCGATTGCGTGCATGAACGGCATGTGCATGTGTCTTCAGATCGTAATTGACAGGCAATGATCCGACAGGTTTCAAGAACCAATGACATTCGACCGCTAAAACGTGGCCCGCTGAACAATGAAACGTGAGGAAATACTTTTTTCCCCAGTTCGCCAGACAACCGGTCGGTAAGTGTTTGGTGAAACACTGCTATCTTGCCATACATCAAATAATTTCCTTGACGAACGAAGATCCGATTTTTGCCAGCGGCCGCAAGATCTTTTCTGCAAAAAAACTAGGATCCAAATAGGGACGAACGTTGATGACACTCTGCAATTCAAGTAGATAGACAATGGCAGATATGACAACCAGTACTTCCACGATTCCCAAGAAAAATCCCAGAAGCCGGTCGAGCCAGTCCAATCCTAAGGCATCCAGAGCTCGATCCAACATATTTCCGATTGCCATGGTGAACAGGTATCCCACGATAAATAATACGATGTAAGCAATGAAAGTACTCCAGAATACCGGTAAATTGAAGGTATTGGTAAATAGATGAGAAATTATATTTGAGAATATCAATGCAATAGCGAATCCGATGAGAAATCCGGCCCTTGAAGAAAATTCTATTGAAAATCCTCTGATTACTCCGGTAATCGCTCCGAGTAATGCAATTACGACGATGATTACATCGATAGCATTAAACCAGTATGATCCTAATTGGAAACCCCATTCAGCCATGGTCATGCTCCTTACCTTTCCATTGATAATAATATCTGATCAACAATACGTCCTTCCGAATCAATTGTTTTCAAACGCTTACAGTTTGCAATCATATCATCTCGCTTGTCGCTGTTAAATAGTAATGATCGAAGAGAATCCATAAAACTACTATCGGATGTTTCTCGTAATACGATTGCCGCTTGCTCACGTTCTAATCGAACGGCATTTGCATACTGGTCACCCCGAGAGGCTCCGGATCCCAGAGGAATGAGAAGCATCGGTTTTTCCAGTTCGATAAATTCTCCTAATGCTGTAGCTCCTGCACGTGAGACAACCACGGTTGCAGCGGCAATGATATCTTCAAGATGTTCTTCTACAAACGCTTTTGCGACATATCCGGGATATTCAATCGGCTTATACGTCGACGACCCGGTTTGGTGAAATACATACCCCAAGCTTGTCAATTCACCCAGATGGTCCCATACCAGGTTGTTGATCTGCAGCGCACCCTGGCTTCCTCCCAGCACCACGATCAGCGGACGTTTGTCATCTATGGAAAGGAATGTTCTTCCTCGGGATGCATCGGTTTGTTCTTTCGCAAACCTCACAGGAGTTCCGGTCACGACCATGTTTTTTTTAATCGATGGCTTGCATGATGAGCCGACTTCCGGAAACGATACGCATAAACGCTTCGAAAACAATGAATTGATACGCGTTGCCAATCCGAGCGAAGCATCCGATTCGTGGGTAATTGAAGGAATTCGCAATAACCATGCAGCGAACACGACGGGAACCGAGACGAATCCACCCTTCGAAAACACTACATCGGGTCGTAACTTGCGTAAGATAAAAAAAGCTTGGATACAACCCAGGATCACCTTACCGATATCGGTAAGGTTCTTTACTGACACGTATCTACGAAGTTTCCCCGTACTGATCGGATAAAAATCGATTGAAGCTGATTGTACCCAACTCTGCTCATGTTCATCCTTCGAACCTATCCAAAATCGTTGATATGGCTGTCCGGATGCAGATAGGCGGGATTGCATTGCATGATCAACTTGCAATGCAGGAAAAATATGTCCTGCGGTTCCTCCGCCGGTAAAGCAGATATTCATTGCGACCACTCCATAGTAATCAGACTATACCATATTATATATGGATAAAAAGCGATATACACTTATTTCTCGATTAGGTATACTTTACCTAACACAGAATGTCTTATCGAGGATGAGTAATGGCAAAAACGTTCATGCAAAGACTTTTCGGAACAAAACAGGAAAAGGACTTGAAACATCTCGCCCCTATGGTCGATATCGTAAATAGCCGTGAACAATGGGCTAGTTCTTTTAATGACGCGGACTTTCCAAAACAAACACAACTTTTGAAGCAAAAAGTCGCTGGAGGTGCCTCGCTCGAAGAAATGCTTCCCGATGCATTTGCTTTGGCACGGGAAGCAGCCAAGAGGGTATTGAAAGAACGAGCTTACGACGAACAGATCATGGGCGCTATTGTCTTGCATGAAGGAAAAATCCTGGAAATGAAGACCGGTGAAGGGAAAACCCTCACATGTGTCCCGGCAGCATACCTAAATGCACTCGAAGGAAAGGGTGTCCATATCGTAACGGTCAATGATTATTTGGCTGAACGCGATGCACAATGGATGGGGCCAGTTTTCGAGATGTTGGGCCTGAGCGTGGGGACCATACTGTCAAATCTCGATAATGAAGCGAGAAGGATTGCATACAGTTGCGACATTACCTACGGGACGAACAACGAATTTGGGTTTGATTATTTACGAGACAACATGAAGTGGGATGCTCGGGAAAAGATCCAACCGCTCCATCATTATTGCATCATCGATGAAATCGACTCGATATTGATCGATGAGGCACGAACACCATTGATCATCAGTGGTCAGGCAGCTGACGACACCCATAAGATCAGGGCTGCAAATAGTATAGTTCCCTTATTGACCGAATGTGAAAAAGATCCCCAGACTGACGAGTACCCTGAAGATCCTTCGGGAGATTATCAAGTCGATGAAAAATCAAAGCGCGTCACTTTTACCAATGAAGGACTATTGCATATCGAAGAACTGCTGGTTCGCAAACAGATTATCAAAGGATCGCTCTATGACGGGGAGAATTTTGAATTTGTCCATTATATGACGCAAGCGGTAAAAGCCCATCGGCTCTTTCACTTGGACGTGGATTATGTAATCGCAGAAAAAAAAGTTCAGATCGTCGATGAATTTACCGGCCGCATCCTTCATGGAAGGCGATATAGCGAAGGGTTGCACCAAGCGATCGAAGCAAAAGAGAATATCAAGGTCGAAGTCCAGAACAGGACGCTCGCCACCATCACTTTCCAAAATTTCTTTAGGATGTACGACAAGATTTCGGGTATGACGGGAACTGCTGATACCGAAGCCCCGGAATTCCTGAAGATATACAATCTCGATGTCGTGGTTATCCCTACCCACCTACCCTTGGTCAGGAAAGATGCTCAGGACGTGATCTATCTCAACGAAGCTTATAAATTCGATGCGATTTGTGACGAGATTGCACGGGTTCATGCGACAGGGCAGCCGATTTTAATCGGAACCGTGTCGATTGAGAAATCAGAATATTTATCTGCCCTTTTACTTAGGAGAAAAATCCGTCACGAAGTGCTTAATGCAAAGAATCATGCAAGGGAAGCAATGATCATCGCGCAAGCCGGAGCTAAAGGTTCCGTCACGATAGCCACTAACATGGCAGGCCGAGGAACGGACATCAAACTGGGAGGTTCGCTTGAACTGAGAGCCCGGAGCCTTTGTTCGATCGAAGCTGGTGTCGAAGAGATCAATCAAGCTAAAGAAAAGGTATATCCGCAATGGAAAAAGGACTATGAAGAGGTCAAGCAATTGGGAGGCTTGTACATCCTGGGAACCGAGCGTCACGAATCCAGGCGAATAGACAATCAGCTCAGAGGACGTTCGGGTCGTCAGGGAGATCCTGGTGTTTCACGGTTCTTCCTTTCTCTCGATGACAGCCTCATGCGTCTATTTGCAAAAGATTCGATCAAGAACATGCTCGGACGAATAGGAATGGGTGCTGACCCTATCGAACATTCGATGATTACCAGAGCAATTGAAAAAGCACAGACCCGGGTCGAGGAACAGAACTTTGAAATCAGAAAACATTTGCTAGAATATGATGATGTACTCAATGAACAGAGGAATTATATCTACGGACAGCGTGATGAAATACTCATGGCTGACAATCTCGTGACGCGGGGTCTGGAATCTTGTAGGACAATTGTCAAGGAAGTAAGCGAAGAACTGCTTTCGATGAAAGAAAGCGTAGAGCGAACCGTGTTATCGTTCAAAGAACGGTTACTCGAGATCTTCGGTCTTGATTATACTGTCGATAGCGATCTTGTCGCTCGATCCGACAGCAATGCCATAACTGAAGCGATACAATCAGTAATCGAACAGGAAGTATGGTCAAAAGTTGGTATAACTGGCGAGAAACCATTCAACGATTTCCTCAGATTCCAATATTTGCGTCAGATCGATATGCGCTGGCAAGAACATCTTGAGCAATTGGAAGCGTTACGCGAAGCCGTGTATCTACGTTCATATGCCCAGAAAAATCCATTGCTTGAGTATAAGCTTGAAGGTTTTGACATTTTTGAATCGATGATCAAAGAGATCAAGCGATATATAGCCAGAATGCTGGTAAAGGTACGGATTCAAGCGGATGATCCTTCGATGACGCAACGCAGACCCATACCTTCGAGGGTAATCGAATCTCATGGCGGAGCCGATCAATTCAATGCTACTGCACCGCCGCAACGTCATATGGGGGGACAGCAAGGACCTCATCCGGTCCAGATCGTACGGACAACGCAAAAAGTCGGACGTAACGAACCGTGCCCGTGCGGGAGTGGAAAGAAATACAAACATTGTCATGGAGCCTGATAAAATCTAGAAGAAGTTTGCCGGATTGAGGGCGGTTCCTTGTTGTTCGAGTGAGAAATAGAGCAATGTCTGTTCGATATTTCCCGAATTTCCGATGGTGCCGATAGTATCGCTTTGTTGTACTTGATCCCCTACTTTCACAGATACCGATGCCAAATGGCCATAGATAGTCCTATATCCGTTCGCATGGGATAGAACGACAAACCTGCCGAGTCCATCGGTTTCATGACCGGCATCGACAACGACACCTGTAGCTGAAGCAATTACTTGAGTACCCTCGGAACCCTCAATCCACAGTCCTTGGAGAACAACCGGATCCTCACTCTTTCCATAACGGACCGTTTGCCCGTACAGGCCAATAATTCTACCCGTAGCAGGTCGAACGAAACGGTCAAAGGTCGCAAACGAACCTTCGGCTTCAATTTTCACGCTCGGTATGAATAATTTTTGCCCCGGATAGATCACTTCTGATTTAAGTCCGTTTATTTCCTGAAGAGTTTTCCAACCGAGAGTAGGATTGAAACGGCTCGTAATAATTGATAACGAATCTCCGGATTGGACCACATACATCTGGCCATCGCGGTCTGGTATTGTAAGTTCCTCTCCTGGACGCAGCGCACTGATGTTTCGTATCGGGTTTACGCTTAATAACGTTTCTTTCGTGATTTCATACTGTTCAGCAATGGTTTCGATAGTCTCGCCCTCTTTCACGGCATGTTGCTTGAACACGATGGCGTTCGGATTACTTTCTGTCTGCGCAGGCGTGTAAACGGCAGCTGGAGTTGGCGTGGGGACACTCGGAGCTCTCGAGAGCGTGTCAGCTTTCGGAGTTTCGTTTTCGACTTCCGGAACATGTTGTTCGCTTTGTGTCACGGGCGTTGTGTCAAGAACCAAATCAGGCGTGCCGTTCTGTTCGGTCGTATCGGTAGGGAACAGTTGAAGCCATACGAAGATGACAGCTATGCAAATAGCCACTCCCAACAAGACCACACCGATAACCACGGCCTTACTGCCTGTACGGCTTTTCGAAGATCCGTCGCGGCGAGAATGGCTGGTTCCCATATCATCGTATGAATTTCTATCCTTATAACCCATCTGCACTACTCACTCTCGACATTCAAACTGAATACATATTACTATAACATCAACATGGTATCCAGACCAAATCATACATCGGATCGTGTCTTCTTTGCTATAACTTTGGTATTTGCGCTAATTTTGTGCGTACGCATCGTATTTATTCTTGTTTCTGCAACAGAAAGCGAAAAAAAAACCTACCATGATCCGGTCGTATCAACACAGGTCGTCCGAGGAACCATCACCGATCGAAACGGAAGAATCCTTGCGATGGAAACTCCATATTGGTCTTGTGCTTTATTATTAAAATCAGTGAAAGATCTCCAGTCTGTTGCCAATCTGATTGCAGATCCTTTACATATGGACCCTGAACAGATAATAGAGATCACGAAACATTATTCAAGTTACGCGCTGATCAAACGGTACCTCAGCGATGACGAGAGAGCTGCGTTATCAGAAATTATAGCCAGACATAACCTTGGTTCTGTGGTGATCGAAAAACGCTATGGAAGAAGTTTCCCGCAACACTACCACGCAGCTCAAATCATCGGATTTACTAACGCGGATAACCAGGGGATCGAAGGTTTGGAATTACAATACAATGATATCCTATCGCCGTATCCTTCACTTGATAAGCAAGTTACCTACGGCAATGACATCCAACTTACACTCGATATGGATATCCAATATCTCTTGGATGGACAAGCGGTTGAAATCGATAGTCAGCATTTTGGCGATTATGTGATCGGAATCATCATGGGTGCGAAAACAGGAGAAATCCTAGCTGCAACGACCTTTCCCTGGTATGATCCGAATTCATACCAGACCTCATCGATCGAACAGCGCCAAAACCGGATTGTCACGTACATGTACGAACCCGGTTCTGTCTTTAAGGTATTCAGTCTGGCATCGGTTTTACAAGCCAACCAAGCCGATGTGTCCACAGTATTTCATTGTGACGGATCTTTTACATTCCATACGGCAGGCGGAACACCGGTTACCATCAATTGTGTTTCAGCACATGGAGATATCACGCCGTCTGAGATGATTAAGTTTTCATGCAATGGAGCGATAGCAAATTGGGCTCTACAGACTGAAGATACATTGTTCAGGTCCACTCTGGAGGCTCTGCATTTCGGGTCAACGTGGAATATCGGATTGCGGGGAGAAATCAGAGGATTGCTTCAACCGGCGAGCTCTTGGTCGGGTCGCAGCAAACCGACTATCGCCTTCGGCCAGGAAATCGGAGTCACGGCCCTTCAGATGGCCAGCGCTGCGACTGCCATAGCAAATAAAGGGGTACTGGTCAGTCCATCAATTATCCGTTCTGTCCATTCACACGATGGAAAAGTGAATCCAGATGTTGTTGTGCCACGTTCTACTACGCGTGTCTTGAGCGAAACTACCGCCGAAAACATCCTCCATTATATGGAGACGGCGACCGAACCGGGGGGAACAGCTCGATTGACTGCGATTGAAGGCGTCAGGATAGCAAGTAAAACGGGAACCGCTCAAATTCTTGATGAAGAAACGAATAGTTATGATAGCAGTAATTTCTTGGCGAGTACCTTGTCAATATTTCCCGTGGAAGACCCACAATATATCGTTTATATCGCAGTAGTCAATCCAAAAGGGAGCACGATTTGGGGAAGTAATATTGCTGGTCCCGCGATTGCACAGATTATCAAAGGCCTATTACGGCAAGGAAAATTGTTCTCTGATACCACTGAGAAAATTATGCTATGATTGATCTTCAACATCGATCTGAGTTGCCCAAAGACTGGCGAAATCCAACGAAAAACCTTGTAACAAGGACAAGATGGAAGCTGCGGATGCTTTATGAATATCTTTCGGAACTTTCTGACCATCGGTGATGAATAATAACGGAATCTGGTGCTCGGCACAAACACTTAATACCTCACCGATCGAATCTGTCTCGTCGGTTTTGGTTATGATGGCCGCCCGAAGCGAGAACGGTGCATAAGCTTCGATGGTTTTTTCCAAATCCTTGCTTTTCATAGTAGCACCCAATGCCAACAAAACAGCGGATTCTTCAGATTTCAACACCCCGAGAAGTGATTTCATCCTGATGGCCAATTCCGTGTCCTTTGGACTTCGTCCGATCGTATCCACCAAAATCAGCTCCTTCTCTTCATAATCAGAAAGGATAGCGGTAAAATCTTCTTCATCCATTACTTTAAATGCTTGAATGCCAAGGGCTTCTGAAAATGAAGCCATCTGCTCATACGCACCGATTCGAAATGTATCGATAGTGACTAATTTGACATTGCGTTTCAATTCTTCCCGTTGCTGCAACCCGTATAGCGCTGCCATTTTAGCAATCGTCGTGGTCTTGCCTGCACCGGTAGGTCCCATGACTACGCAAATACGTTTCGGATGAAGTTGCAGTTCCCTGTCAATTGAAATTTGTGAGATGATTTTATCAATGAGCATCAATTCAAATTCTTCTTGGGGTACGTCGGAGATGCTCAGGTGTTCCAGTTCAACTTGCAGAGATTGCATTACTCGTTGTGAAAACCAAGGTGAGAATCCATTTAGTTGTAGGATTTTTGATGTTTGGTCAACATAATGATCATAGGCATTTTGAACCTTCACTTCATTGATCGCCGGTTGTTCAACAGCTTCAAGCTCCTTTTCTACGATCTTTTCCGTTTCAATAGGTTCAGGTTCAGCGATCGATTGTTGTTCAGGTTGGATCACCATATCCCGAACAATCTCTTCTTTTTGCCAGGGGAACGATATGCTGGCATCGGGAAGGTAGCATGTTATTTCAACCCGGGATTTTTTGCCTAACCACAAAAACCCTCCCCTCACTGTCAAATCACGCCGGCTATGGATCCTTATAGACGATCCATATTCTTTTCGTGCCCGTTGCACAGCCTCATCATAGTTTTCGGCGGAAATGGTAACATATTTCATCCCTAGCCCCCATGTGCCCCTTAGAGAATATAACGACTGAGATCCTCGTTCTCAATTATACCACTCAGACGTTCTTCCACATATTGTGGTGTAACTGTTACTGTTTGACCGCTTAATTCATCGGCTTTGAAAGAAATATCCTCAAGCAACCGTTCCATGATGGTGTACAATCTTCTCGCACCGATATTCTCAGTTGTCGAATTCACTTTATAGGCGATGTCGCTGATGGTCTTCAATGCATTTTCAGAAAAAATCAATTCGACATTTTCTGTTCGCATCAACTCAATATACTGTTTGATGATCGCATTCTCAGGTTCTTTGAGAATTCGTTCGAAATCTTCGCTCGTCAATTCCGATAATTCCACTCTCAACGGGAATCTTCCTTGCAATTCGGGAATCAAATCGGACGGTTTCGAAACATGGAACGCTCCAGCGGCGATGAAAAGAATGTGTGTCGTATCGACCATACCCCATTTTGTTGAAATCTTACTTCCTTCTACAATTGGAAGAATGTCACGTTGCACACCTTCCCTTGAAACGTCGGGACCGCTTGACATCGACTGCTTTGTGCTGGCTATCTTATCGATCTCATCAATAAAGATGATGCCCATCTGTTCGACTTGTTCCTTGGCAATTTCAACTACCCGTTCCTGATCGACGCTTTTCTCCATCTCTTCTTCGGTAATCAACTCCCTGGCACGTTTGATTGATACTTTTCTTCTTTTTGGCTTGCCACCGAAAATACTCCCGAGATTCTGAATAGTGTTTTCCAAATCTTCCAAGCTGTTTCCTGCTAAAAGCTCAATGCCTTGTACATTTTGACGGCCGTGCACCACAAGTTCGACTTCCCTGTCATCAAACCTTCCTTCTGATAGCAATTTCCTGAATTTATCTCTGGTCGTCAACGAAGCTTCACTCAATTCAGTTCCCATCGAACCTGGTTCCGAAGGATTTGATTTAACTTGTGTTCCGGTTGAAGGGAGCAACATATCAAGCAAACGTTCCTCGACCCGTTTGTCGACCTGGGTTTTTCGACTTTCAGCCATTTCCTTCTTTACCATCTGGACAGCCGTACCCATCAAGTCACGGACCATGGATTCAACGTCTCGACCCACGTACCCTACTTCGGTATATTTGGTTGCCTCGACCTTGATGAAAGGCGTGTTCGCCAATTTTGCGATCCGTCTGGCAATTTCTGTCTTTCCCACACCTGTCGGACCGATCATTATGATATTTTTAGGGGATACTTCATCACGAATCGATTCGGGTAGTCGTTTACGTCTTGCCCGATTTCTTAACGCGATCGCCACGGTTCTTTTTGCTTGATCCTGTCCGATTATATACTTATCTAATTCCTGAACGATTTGTGCAGGAGTCAATTCATCAAGTCTCATTTGGTTCCTTGTACCTCTTCAACTAAAATTGTGTTATTTGTGTATATGCAAATGTCTGCTGCTATTTCCAGTGATTTGCGTGCGATCTCAGTTGCGCTAAAGTCCGATGATTCAAGATATGCCCGTGCCGCTGCAAAAGCATAATTACCGCCCGAACCTATCGCAATCGTATCGTATTCGGGTTCGAGAACATCCCCGACACCGGAAATGAGGAAAATCTTATTGCCATCAGTAATAAGAATCATCGCTTCGAGCTTACGAAGGTTACGATCCATCCTCCATTCCTTTGCCATTTCGACGGCAGCTCGAGTCAAATCCCCGTTATATTTCTTTAGATGTTTCTCAATTACCTCTGAAAGCGTAAAGGCATCGGCAGTAGCGCCGGCGAATCCAGATATGATCTTTCCATCCAACATTTTACGAATTTTCCTGGCGTTACCTTTCATCACCGCGTCCCCCGCGGTTACCTGTCCATCTCCGGCAATTGCAACTACGCCATTTCGTTTTACTGCAATTATCGTTGTACCTCTGAATGCCATGTTCATTTTTTCCTTCCGTGCGGATGACACGATTCATACACACGTTTGAGCCTTTCGTTCGACACATGCGAATATATTTGCGTGGTCGAGATCGATGCGTGTCCCAGCAACTCCTGAACAACACGGATACCCGAATCATTGTCCAGCATATGGGTGGCAAAAGAATGCCTAAACACATGGGGGGTGAATCGCTTGTTGATTCCAAGTTTCAACTGGTACTTTCTAAAGATACTATGTACGCTCGAAGGCGACAACCTCTTACCAAAATGATTTATAAAGAGTAATTTCGATGAGGCAATCGAATATCCGTAGAATGACGAACGTTGTTCAAGATATCGATGAATCATCGTAACGACAGTTTCGGTTAGGAATACGTAGCGATCCTTATCGCCTTTACCATGAACCAAAATTCTTTTCTGATCGTATTCAATAGTGTCCGTACGAATATCCAACAATTCCGAAAGCCTGCAACCGGTACAGTAAAAGATATTGAACATCAAAATGTCACGAAGAGAAATAAAATCAGTAGGAATTTGATTGATTACGGAACGTACTTCTTCCAAGGTCAATACCGATGGCAATCGTCGGCCACGTTTTTGACTGCTGATCCGCTCGAACGGATCATACGTACATTTTTCCATTATGTAGGCATGGCGATAGAATCCCCTCGCAGCAGCAAGAAATCGGTTGATTGAGGTTTCTTTATAAGCTCCAGTCATAAGTGATGCAGCAAATCTACGGGCATCTTCATGGGTTATCTCGTATATGGGAATTGAGCGTTCATTCAGAAATAACTCTAGCTTCCTGAGGTCATTTTCGTATGATCGGACAGTCTTGGATGAAAGAAGCCTTACCGATGCGATATAGTCGAGATATTGATCTACAGCCTCACGGTTGAGTTCTCCGACACTTGCCATATATCCAGTATACCATTAATCGGCGATGTTTGTCCGCGAAGTGGATTGAAATGCTGGTAGTTTGGGAAATTCCAAGGACAAGCAGCTAACAATTCACGATAGGAACCGACTACCTGGGCTCCCTCTGAAACTAATCTTCTACTGCCATTTGCACGCTGTTCTTCCAAACTCACCGGATGGACATATATTTCACGGCCATGGTCCAGGGCAAAGAGAGCTTGTTGGTAACAGAGGGATTTCAAGGAGACCTGGAATAATAATAATGAAGCCGCTATGCCGACCAACACCCTACTATGTTCATACCTGTATCGTTTTCTCCATTGACAGTACGGATGGTATTCGCTCACAACACATCCACAACTCTCCAGCACCTTGTCTCTTGCTATGGGATGAAGGATTTCAATACCTTTATCTAATATCAATAACGAAGAAATATGTGCATCAAGCGCTGCCCTATGAACGCTTTTATCGACACCATTCGCGTATGTAGTGGCGATTCTTACCCCTGATGTGGGCAACTCCCTGACAAATACATATGATGCTAACAACGATTCCCATGTTGGGGTATTGTCGCCGCAAAGTGCGAGTACCGGTATTTCCGGATCCGGAAGCTCTCCTTTGTAAAATAAGGCGAACGGCGGATCGTGTACCAACCGCAACAGCGGAGGATAAATAATCTGGTCTACGAAAACTACGTGGGCATTCTCAACATGCTCTAGCCAAGCACATGTTTTTTGGAAGGCGGACTTTGCCATTTGCCAATCGATTTCTTTATCGAAAAGCTGTCTTGTCAATCGTGCAGCGGTACTGAAATCAAGGTGCCATCCGGTGTGATAGTTTGCTAAAATACATCGTTCGGTCGGCTGGAGATCCGAAATGCAAGCCACGAAGAGGTTCGAATAAAATGCTTCCATACATCAAACATATAAAAGCATCTGTCATTCTGCTTCTGTTTTTTCGGGATGTGCACCCGGATGAAATTGATCAAAAGCGGTTCGCAGATCATCTGTTGTCGTATGGGTATAGATTTGAGTGGTCCGTATATCGCTATGCCCCAATAATTCTTGCACACTCCGTAAATCAGCTCCTCCACGGAGAAGGTGGGTTGCGAACGAATGCCTTAACGTATGGACTTTCGCATCCAAATCGATTTTCGCGCAGTACTGCTTAAACCGTTTCCATACCAATGCACGGGTTAACTTCACTCCTCTACGGCCTAAAAACAATGTTTTTTCATGGATATGGTTGCCTGCGAGCACGGATCGGGCATCACGTATGTATTCATCCAATTTCTCAACCGAAATATCTCCGATTGGTACCACACGTTCCTTGTCACCTTTCCCGATGATACGAACTACTTTTTCTTGTCGTCGAACATCCTCCACCCTGAGAGAACAGACTTCGCTTACCCTCAGTCCGCACGAGTAGATGAGCTCAAACAATGCCCGGTCCCGAATCGCCAATATGGGATCATCCAGGCCGTCTATCGATTCGAGAAACATATCAACGGCATCGTAGGAGACTGCTTTCGGAATAGTTAGCGGTATTTTCGGAGCATCGAGCAATTTCACCGGATTATCATCGCGGACGCCACTGTCACATAAGAAGCGATAAAAAGATCGCAACGCACTTATGTTCTTGGCTTGTGTTCTCCGGGAAAGCTCCAAATTTTCGGCTCTGTCCGCAATAAATGAAGCGATATGTTCAATCTTGACGGTATCGCAGGACAGCTGATGGGTATCCACATACTCCAGGTGCACCCTAGCAAGATGCACATACGATTCGGCGGTCGTCTTGGCTACCCTTCTTTCAACAATGAGATAATCGTAATAATCTTCGAGCAATACAAGTGAAACCTGCTTGGGCATGCTCAGGATTCGTCCTTCTCTCCTCTTTGGTACCTCAGTACGGCGGGAAAGCTGAAATCATTGGATTGGGAACGGCTTCCGAGTTGTTGCTGCAAATCCTGCCATCGGTTCACCGTGATCACATCTTCTTTGTTTTCTTGGTCGACAGGTTGTCGTCTTTCTCGGTTCTCTTGTGCTTTTTCCGGCATCGGGCCTTCAAACCGACGTTTCTTAAAATCCAATTCAGTAATCTCTTGATTTATCGAATCAGTGCTGCGTGCAAAACCTGTAGCGACGACAGTTACTTTGATTTTTTCACCAAGCTCAGGATTATATGCTTGCCCGGCGATGATGAGAGCATCTTCAGCACAATTTTCAGTGATGAGCTCGACAACATCTTGATATTCTTGAAGCGTCAGATTTTCTCCGCCAGCGAGGTTCACCAATACAGATTTCGCGCCCTCGATGGTCGCATTTTCCAACAACGGGTTATTGATAGCAGAACGAGCCGCATCAACTGCCCTGCTTGCCCCCTCACCGACACCGATTCCCATAAGGGCATCGCCACGACCTTTCATTACTGTCTTGACGTCAGCAAAGTCAATATTGATTTCACCAGGTTCCGTAATCAATTCACTGATTCCCTGGACGCCTTGGCGCAACACATCATCAGCCATGAGAAATGCTTGTTTTATCGGAGTATTGTTTTCAACGACTTTGAGCAAGTATTGGTTTGGAATCAATATGAGCGTATCGACATGTTTTCTGAGTTTCTCAATACCTGCTTGAGCCAATTGAAGTTTTTTCTTCCCTTCAAATGCGAATGGAGTGGTCACGACAGCTACGGTAAGCGCATTGACTTCTCTCGAGACTTCAGCCACTACGGCCGCTCCCCCGGTTCCAGTCCCTCCCCCCATGCCTGCGGTGATAAAGACCATGTCGGTACCTTCAAGCAGTTTCTTAATCTCCTCTTTTGATTCCTGGGCAGCTTTCTCTCCGATTTCAGGAATCCCTCCCGCACCCAATCCGCCTGTCAGATGACGACCGAGTGGCATTCTAATATGGGCATTGGACCGCTGGAGAGCCTGGACATCAGTATTCATAGCCACAAAAGTGACTTTTTTCAAACCGCTGGCAATCATTCTGTTGACAGCATTGCCACCAGCGCCTCCGACTCCTATGACTTTGATGTCTGTAGGCGGAGTTTGTTCATTTCGTAAAAGATCGTCTAGCATATCGAAATCCATTGCCGTAAACCTCCACAATTATTGGTACTCAAATCCGCCTAAAATATCGTTTTGAAGAACCCTTTTATCTTTTTTCCTATTCCGCCTTGGTGTTTGGAGCTATCCTGTCGTTGTCCCGTCCCAGGCATAATTTCTCTCAATCGTTTGGCTTCATGCATGATCAATCCCAACACTGTCGTGTATTTTGGATTGATGAACGTCCTATCGAGTCCGTGCAATGCTTCAGGGAAACCGATTCGTGCAGGAAGTCTGAAAATTTCAGAAGCCAGCTCAGTAGCACCGGAAAGCAGTGCTCCTCCACCTACAAGCACTACTCCGCCGCCAAATGATCCTCTGATCTGTTTTTTCTCCAGTTCTACTTGCAGCATGGAGAATATTTCTGCCATTCTCGGTTCGATGACTTTACTCAATTCTTTTTTAGGCATCCGGATAGAAGGCAATCCTCCGATTTGCGGGATAAGGATGGATTCATCTTCTCCAACCGATGGAATATGGCAATTCCCAAAATCACACTTCACTTGTTCAGCAATGACTTTGGGCTTGTTGAGGATGAATGCGATGTCGTTCGTAACATGAGCCCCGCCAAGGTTCACACCGCCGACGAACACAGGAGCCCCGTTCGCATAGACAACCATATTGGTGATTCCGCCACCGATATTGATCAAGACAGTCCCCATTTCCTTCTCTTCGATGCTCAATACCGATTCCGCATCAGCAATCTGCTGAACTACCATCCGTTGGACTTGAAATCCCGATCGTTGGATGCATTTGCGTTCGTTCTGGCAAATCGAAGAAGAACCCGTAACCACCAACACCCTGCTTTCCAAACGATGCCCGAGCATATCGATAGGATCTTTGATCCCATCACGACCGTCGACTCTGAAATCTTGTACGAGCGTGTGGAGAATCTCACGGTCTAACGGTAGTTCGAAAGCCCTGGCTACTTCAAGACTTCTGAAAATATCTTCACGTTTTATCTCTTGGTCCTTTGCATTGATACCCACGACGCCTTGGGAAGGAATTCCTTCTATATGGTTCCCTCCGATACCGATTATCAACTGCTGGACTTCGGTACCGGCTTGCAACTCAGCTTCCGTTATAACGCTATTGATGCTTTTCAGAGTTTGTTCGATATTTACGATCGCTCCGGCACGAACTCCTTCAGAAGGCCGTTCACAGATGCTGTCAACCATGACGGTACCTTCACGGGTGATGGAGCCAATCACGGCCCTTACCCATGAGCTGCCAATATCTAAGGCCATCATGATTTTATCGCCAGCCACTATGTTACCTCCAGATTAATGCCTTGCAACCAGAGAATTGCTGTACAAATCATACCGCAACTCTCCGGTGAGAGCAATATTTCGCATAGTATCACGTTCATGCTCGAAAGTAATCAAACGTATGGCGTCAGCCAACCGTACCTCTGAGACACTCTCTCGTATATAAAGCCGTGCATTCAAGGAAGGAATATCCAATATCATTTTCCCGAATCCATTGCTGTTATTATTATCGTATTTTATCTTAGTTATCAAGTTATAGGAACCAGAAGCAGATCGCCCCATGGCCTTCGCTAGATTGACGACGTCAAAAAGTCCTTTATCCATTCCGTAATCAAACAGATAATCTGCATATTGGATTGAAACCTGGACCACGAAGACCGATGTTTTGTACGGGAGATAATCATCATAAGAAATCGCATGCAGTTGATTATCCTTCACGATGTACATCGAGTCTATTGTCTCATCAGTGCCTATCGCGGCGATAATGGTATCGGGTTCAGTCAATGTTACATGCAATGTAATTTTATTGGGCAAATGCCTTCTGATCATTGCCTTAGAGACAATCGGTAATGACTGCAACTTTCTCTCAAGAACCCTCGGACGCATGGCGAAGAGGGAAATTCCCCTCAGATCAGCCATGATGCGTTGGATTTCAGCCGGCACGATCGTATAGGTTTCAACCTTGATTGAAACGCTTTGGATATCGAATAATGGAATATAACGAAGTGAGAACCATCCGATCGCCACAAGAAGGATGACTATAATAACCGTTATAAGACGCCACCAACGGAAAGGACGGGGTTCAGAAATCTTTTGGGGAACATAATCAAGATCCAAATACATGTTATCCATCATACGACCTCTTCATCACGTTCTCTTTTGCTGGTTGCATCATTTTGTACATCATCGCAGATTCGAATATCACGACGAGCAGGCTCGTCCCTCCCTGTGAGAAAAATGGCAATGTGATTCCCGTAGGCGGAAATATTCCGGTTACAACGGCAATGTTCACCAATGCTTGCCAGATGATTGAACAAGTGAGTCCAAAAGTTGCATATGCCTCAAACTTCCTGCTCGGCAAGAGGTTCCTATAAGTTCTAAAACCAATGAAAGCAAACAGAAAAAATAGTGTGAGGACAAGAAGAATGCCGATTATTCCCATTTCTTCGACAATATTGGCGAAAATAAAATCGTTTTGCACTTCTGGCAATGATCCGAGTTTATATTCTCCCTTACCGATTCCTTTCCCCCATAACCCTCCCGAAGCCATCGCTTTCAATGAATTGTTAACCTGCCAATTAATACCTGTCGGATCAATATCCGGGAAAAGAAAACCGGTCAATCGTTTGATCCGGTACGGTTCGATCAATAAAAATATGATTGCCGGTATTCCAATTGCAATGATGAAAAGCAATATCCAACGGAATAAAATACCGACGACAATCAACATCGCCAATGCGATGCCGACATACAACAACGTGGTTGAATAATCTTTTTGTGCGATGATGAGCAATGCGCCGAAGAGAACCACTGAAACCGGAACTAGTATGTACAATAACCTGTATTGTTTGAACCTATCACTTGAAAACCAATAAGCAAGTGCCAATATCGTAACAAGTTTCAATAGTTCAGAAGGTTGGAACGATGGCAGAAACGGTATTTCAATCCAACGCCGAGATCCCAGGCGGGTAACTCCCAGTGGCGTTATCAATGTCAACAACATCAATACAAAAGAAACGACGAGAGCCATCCAAATGGAAAGCTTTATCAAACGCATCGGGATAAATTGTAAGACTGTGAACACTGTGAGACCAAGGATTGCGAATACGAATTGGCGGAGAAAAAAATACGAGCCATTTTTTCCGATTCGCAACGCTTCATCATAGGATGCCGAATACATGCAGACCAGACCAAACCCGATCAACGCAATCACCACGCAAAGAAACATGAAGGCCATCATATGCTGGTGCGTATCACCAAAGGTATTCTTTGTTTGTCGAGTTCTTAACTGCGCATCATCATATCCTTCATAATTCTTCATTTCATTTCGAAAGGAGGTCGATCACAATTGCTTGATGATGAACATCAGTCCGGCTAACACAGCACATAGCGTACTGACGATGACGAACCTTGATGTGATTTTTGCCTCTTCCACCCCCCTTTTTTCAAAATGATGATGCAACGGTGCCATTAAAAACACCTTCTTTCCAGTAAAACGAATGGCAATTATTTGTATGAATGATGAAAGCAATTCGACAATCAACACTAACGATGAAGCAATAACAACAAGCTCTATCTTCAGTAAGAGTGCTGAAACAGAAATCACCGCACCAATGGCATGACTTCCGCAATCACCCATGAAGACCTGGGCCTTTGGGACATTAAACCATAAGAAAGCCAAAACCGCCCCGATGAAAGCAGCCAGCACGCCGGTAAGCATTCCATACTCTTGCGGATCTCTGATCAGTGAAGGATACGTAAGACCGAATCCAATACATGCCGATAATATGACGATGAGCAACAATATCGGCAATGATGTTCCGGTTGCGAGACCATCGAGTCCATCGGTGATATTGGTCGCATTTACGAATGCCACCATGTATAAAGTTGCTCCCAGAGGATACCACAACCCGATATCGATCGTCCTGGAAGGATCCCATGGGATTGTAATCACCGACAGCGGGTCTGATGATGATGAATTCAACAACCAGACTATTGCCGCCGAGGCCAATATTTGCAATGCAAGCTTTCTCGATGAGGTCAATCCGACAGACCGATGCTTATACAATTTGATGATGTCATCAATCATTCCAATTGTGCCGAAGAGCCACATCGCGACCAGAATGATGTAGGTGAACGGTTTAGTGATATCATAGAAAACCGTTATGGTGATCGTTGAAGCCAATAGAAAAAAAAGACCTCCAGCGGTTGGAGTTCCTGCTTTGCTAGCATGTCCTGCAGGTCCATCCGGATTGATTATCTGGCCAACTGAAAATTTTTGCATGATTCTGACATAAAGAGATCCCAATACCATGCCTATTGCCCAAGAGATGAAAAACGAACCGAGAAATAATACGATCAGGACAGTATCAGACATGAAGTATCTCCGTTTCTTTGTTATGCAATCGATTGGATTGCAGGTACCAGTTTTTCCATAGCCATCGAACGAGAACCCTTAACGAGCACCAAATCACCTCTTCGCGACTCAGTGAGTACCCGTTGTTGTAAATCATCATAATCTTCAGTATGAAATAGAGGCTTGTCGAATCCGTGTTGGATAAGCATATCGTAGGTGCTTATCGTCTCTTTACCGTACAGGGATACCGATTCGGGTTGAAGAGTAAGTATCTTCCGCCCCAACTCAATGTGTGCTTTCGATGATACTTGTCCCAATTCCTTCATCGACCCCAACACTACTCGCTTCGAACCGTTCCAAGGAATAGAACCCATGTAATCAAGAATCGAATTCGTTGAATCGGGACTAGCATTGTAACAGTCTTCGATGATAGTGATAGCACCGTCAATGATTCTGCTTCGTCCACCGACAGGCATGAAGTGTTCCAAACCCGATTTGATGGCTTCTGGTTCAATATGCAATGATTGGGCCACACCAATCGCTCCGAGAGCATTCATCAGATTATGTTGTCCGACAGCATGCAAATGTATTTCAAGACCTTTATAAGCGATCAACCAACCATCCATGCCCTGCGATGTGATGCTGTGTATACCACTCGTGCTTTCTCGACCAAAAGCATCCAATTCTATGTTTCTGGTTTTTTCAATGTAAGGTTTGAATGCATTTTGTTCGGAAACAAATCCTTTTTCGATGCTTTCATGAAACATTTTGCTCTTTTCATGTACGATGGCTCGCATGCTCCCCATTTTACCCAGATGCGAATAACCGATATTGGTGAGGATGCCAATATCTGGTCGATATATCCCAAGCATCGTATCCATTTCGCCAACATGATCGACACCCATCTCAAAGACTCCGAATCTGCTTTCA
>JAAYIV010000005.1 GCA_012523305.1 Spirochaetales bacterium | reverse complement strand
GAACGACTTGGGGATCAATTGATGCAGGATGCTCCGGCGGTAGACCATGTCCTCGGCACGAATGATAAGCAACGAATAGCAGCGATCCTCAGCGGAGCCAGTGACGAACGTGAGCCAAATTACCAGTTCACGCAGAGCTATTACAAAGAAGGCCAGTTCAGCTCATTCGTACCGATCATGAACGGATGCAACAATTTTTGTGCATACTGCATCGTCCCTTACGTACGCGGCAGGGAAGTATCGCGGGATCCGCAGTCAATATACGATGAGGTTTCCCGTTTGGAATCGTCGCAAGTAAAGCAAATAACGTTGTTAGGGCAAAATGTGAACAGCTATCAGTATCAAAGTGGACACGAAATCCTTCGTTTTCCGGAATTGTTGTCACATATCGCCTCCAAGTGTTCTACGATTCGGTGGATCCGTTTCGAGAGTCCGCACCCTAAGGATTTTTCACCTGAACTGGTCGACTTGATCGGCAAGGAACCAAAAATTGCGAGACATCTCCACATACCCCTGCAAAGCGGTTCGACCAAAATCCTGGGGTTGATGAACAGACGGTATACCGCAGAATCCTTTATCCGGTTGATAGGGGACTTGAGAGCATCCGATCCATCACTTACATTCACGACCGATGTGATGGTCGGATTCCCACAAGAAACCGAAGAAGATTTCAACGAAACGTTGGCTTTGATGAAAGAAGTCCGCTTCCTTGAGGCTTTCATGTATTATTTCAACCCGCGTGAAGGAACAAAGGCGGTAGAATTGGCAGGCCAGATTCCTGCCGACATTCGTTTGGAACGATTGTCGCGATTGATCGAATTCCAACGGAAGATCACTGCGGAAGAAAAACAGAAACGGGTAGGGTCAATAGCTGATGTGTTGGTGGAACAACCTTCCAGACGTGATCCTTCATCGTATCTGGCCCGGACAGAACAAAACGATATGGTGGTTTTTGATCAAAAGGGCTCAGTACGACCAGGTGAAATAGTTCGCTTGAAGCTCACCGGATTGAAAGGATCGACCTTCGTCGGAAGGTTTTTGGAGGAATAATGTACGAACAGTTACAGCAATTATTGCTCGATTCTTCCTATACATTGGCATTTACCGGTGCGGGGATCTCCACATTATCCGGAATCCGTGATTTCAGAGGATCTGACGGGATCTATCGTTCCACATGGAATGGGATGGAAGTCGAAAGTATTCTTTCAGCAGAGGTATTTGCCTCCGATCCTTCAATTTTTTACCGATGGGCAAGGGAATTCGTCTACAACCTTGACAAGTTCAAACCTTCGATCGTTCATATGACACTCGCTTTGCTTGAAGAAAAGGGCTATTTGGCCGGTGTGTATACCCAGAATATCGATCTTCTCCACCAGAAGGCCGGAAGCAAGCATGTATGGGAACTCCATGGAAGTCCTGCCCATCACAGCTGTCCTCGTTGTCAGAAAACATATACGTACGAACAAGTCGCACCTCAGGTACAATCAGGGGCAGTGCCGTTGTGTGCCGATTGTTTTATCCCCATGAGACCCGGAATCGTCCTTTATGGTGATCCTCTCGACGGAAAACTTTTGGATCAGGCGTACATGGACATGTCAAAAGCCCAACTCCTGTTGGTATTAGGCAGCAGCCTTACTGTCCAACCAGCAGCGTCGCTACCGATGGCAACGTTTTATCGCGGCGGGAAACTAGTGATCATCAATGCTCAGGACACTCCTTTGGACCGTCATGCAAAAATAAGACTCAATGACCTTGGCTCCACTTTCGAACACCTCTACCACTGGGCAATGGCATTGCCACCGAGGATTACCAAATGAAACGAACCCCGAAATCGGGGTCCGTACGACTGTAACCTTACGCAAACGAAAGGTACGAGGGCGTTCGTTGCAGCAGGATAATTCAATGTTCGCTGTGGATTATATCTTTGAACTGCTTTTTTCGTTCCCTTACGCATTCTGTGAGCAAAAATTCGATTTGACCGTTGATCGAACGAAAATCATCCTGTGCCCAAGCTGCGAGTTCTTGCCATAGCGATGAAGATAGACGCAACAAAATTTGCTTTTTTTCCTTATCTTTGTCATTATTATCCATTGCAACCCCGTTTTTAGTATAACGATCCGCTGTTCACTACCGGTTGTACATCGCGATTACCGCAAAGAACCACCAACAAATTGCTTACCATCGAAGCTTTTCGTTCTTCGTCCAATTGAACGATTTGTTGGTCATTCAGTTTTGCAAGAGCCATTTCAACCATTCCCACTGCACCCTCAACGATCATTTGCCGGGCTGCGATTATTGCCGAAGCCTGTTGGCGCTGCAACATTGCTGCTGCGATTTCAGGTGCATACGACAAGTGGGTGATTCGAGCTTCAATAATTTCAATACCTGCCATCTCAACTTTATGCTGGATTTCTTCCTTCAATTTTTCCGCAACTTCAAGACTGCTACCCCGTAACGATTTTTCTCCTTCTTCATCCGAGGCATCGTACGGGTACAACCTTACGATATTTCTCAATGCGCTATCGCATTGAATCGATAGGTATTCATAATAATTATCGACGTTGAATACAGCTCTTGCGGTATCGATCACCCGCCAGATCACGACAATACCGATGATGACGGGATTTCCCAAAGCATCGTTAATCTTCTGTTTTTCATTGTTCAATGTGATTGCCTTGAGAGAAATTTTCCTGTTAGGAATCTGGTTGAGACCAGAAAAACTGTTCAATTTCAATTGGGAAGTAGAAACCGGCTTTTCTTTGGGACCTTGAGATCCTTGGTCGGCGATGGTAGGATTCACAGCTGTGGCAAACGGATTCACGAAGAAAAATCCCGGTCCGCGGAGCGTTCCGATATAACGGCCGAATAACGTCAGGACATAAGCTTCGTTGGGTTTGAGTATTTTTAATCCTGCGAATAAAAACGGACCGATTATGAATCCGTACAGTATCGATATGACAAAAAGAACAATCGTACCGGTATCGGACGCATCGGCTTCCATCCTGATCACAGAAATGACAAACAAGGCGATCGCCGCCAGGACAAGGACGATATTACCGATGAGCATGGCCATTCCCGGCGCATGGCGCGCAGCGGTTTCTTCATTACGGAATGTATTGTTCATTCCTTGTGCAGTTTCCATAGTTTCCTCCGAAAAAATGAATCCAGACGTATATCAAAATGATATCATATAGATAGTATCAAAAATTAAATTCGTTGTCAATGTCTGGTTCCGTTGCAATAATGACATATATTGTGCCATAGTGATGTACCGTATCAGAGGTATACTGAAATGAAACCTGAGTTGGGCAAAAGATTGCTTGCACCATTGTGGTTGTTGCGTGGTGCGGTTACGGGATTATGCACCGGTGGTGCCATAGCTCTTTTTTTATTCATGATCGGTTTTGTCACTCGCTTGAGAATTCAAAATCCATGGTTATTTCTCTTGCTTCCTGGTATCGCTGCACTTACCGCATGGACCTATGGAAAAATTGGCAAAGCCCTGGATAAAGGCACCACTCTTACGATTGACGCGATAAATGACATGATCGTATCAGCGGTGAATCCGTCGCTCGAATTGGTCGAGAAAGAGGCAAAGAATAGACATAGGGTTCCTTTCAGGCTCGCGCCAGTTGTCTTTATCAGTACGATCGGCGCTCACTTGGCCGGCGCATCCGCGGGAAAAGAAGGTGCGGGCGTTCAGATCGGTTCGGCAATCGCGGGCGGAATTTCCCGTTTCGAGCGATACCTGGTCGGACTTTTTACTAAAAAACGACATGCGATGCCTAGCACGTTCTATACGGATAACGATACCGGACTGTATCTGATTTGCGGAGCGGGTGCCGCATTCGGATCATTGTTCAACGCTCCTATAGCGGGAACTCTATTCGGAATGCAGGTAGCCAGTCCGAGAATCAACCGGCTCGAAGCTCTCGCACCTTGCCTTACCGCAAGTTTTGTCGCATGTTGGATATCGACCATCCTTGGATCAGACTATCACTCCTTTATTCCGGTAGTCGATGTTGCACTTTCATTTGGCAGCGTGATCAAGGTCCTTATCGTATCTGTGGGATTTGGACTATTCAGCCAATTGTTTTGCCACACGACCGCGCTTACTAAAAAACTTGTCGGTAAGATCAAGACATGGGAAGTGAAGGCTGCCGTTGCTGCAACGGTATTGCTTGTGTTGACAGTCATCGAATACCTTATTTTCCATGATACCCCGTTCAACGGACTTGGACTGGATCTTGTTGACAAGGCGTATGCGGAAAGCTTGCGATGGTGGTTTCCTTTTGGAAAGCTTTTATTCACCGCTCTGACATTGGCGGCATCGTTGAGAGGAGGAGAGGTCGTTCCGCTGATAGTGTGCGGGGCGACCCTCGGCTCCGCTGTCGCTCCGCTTGTGGCTTTGCCTCCGTCGATGATGGCGATGTGCGGAGCAATGGCGACCCTCGCAGGAGCCACCAAACTTCCCGTGGTCTGTTTTATGCTTGGACTGGAGTTTTTCGGATCGATGAATCCTGCGTTATTGTTTCTATCCTGTAGCGTCGGATACCTGACGTCAGGGGCAAAAGGAATTTATGAAAAGCAACTTCGCTGACTTGTTAAAACGTATCAGTGATATAGTGCTCCAATTGGTTGATCTGGAATGCCCGTTCATCAAGCACCATCTTCATGACATCCCTGATGGAAACCATCCCGATAACCACTTTGTCATCTAGGACTGGCAAGTGCCTGAAATTATTTTCAAGCATGATCTTAAGGCATTCGTCAAGGCTTTGATGGGGCTTAACATAGAAAACGGCCTTGGTCATCACGCTGGAAACGAGGGTTTCCTCCACAGCGGGACCTTTTTTGGCCATATACCGCACTAAATCGCGTTCAGAAAGAATCCCTTTGAGACCACCTTTCTTATCCAACACCAATACGGCCCCGATTTTATTTTTTTCAAGGGCAACAATCGCTTGCATTAGGGTATCCTCGGGCAGCACACTGATAATCTTGGCTTCCTTCTGGTCCAGCATCGTGCGTACGGTACTCATGGCAATCCTCCTATTTATTTGGATATTCTTCGGTACATTCAAATGCTATCCCACGAACATTGAATCCGCAAGCAGATTCTTCATTTTGCCAAAGTATTTCATCCGGACATGGATATTTTTGTATGAAATTGATATGAATTCGCTTTGTAGCAACAGTGGCTTACCACTGTTGGGATGGAAAAGAAAAAACCCGCTACCGAAGTGAAAGTGGTAACGGGTTTTCATTCTCGTGTTGGAGGTGGGGGGAGTCGAACCCCCGTCCTAACGTGCCGCCCGACAGCGTCTACAAGCTTAGCCGCTGTTCGTGTATTCGAAACCCTTCGGGCCAGCGGCCGACGTAGTGGTTTCTGAGCCGACTGAATTGTCCCCTCGGGCCATCGGCATTCCTTCGGGTAAGCCCTTGTTGTTTACAGGATACTTGGCGTTAAGGGCGGCACTCCAAGTACCTGTACGGACTCACTGCTTAGGCAGCGAGAGCGTATTCTGCATCGAAGGAGACTTCGTCTTCTTTCTTGGCAGTTTTGTGTTTTGCCAGTTTTCGGAGTTAGCGCTCCGCCTGCAACTGTCGGCACAACCATACGCCAGTCGAAACCAACGCACCCCCTTTTATTCTTATCAGGGGTCTATGTTACTATACAGTAAAAACAGTCCAAAGACAATAAGAGGGGCTATCTTTGTATGTTACTGTCCTATTCTCGATTGAAATTCTTCATTTCCCTACGCAGTTCGCGATTCATGTCCCGTTCACGGATGGCATCGCGCTTGTCGTGTTCGCGTTTGCCCCTACATAAAGAAATCTGCACTTTGATCAGATTCCCCTTGATGTACACTTTTGTGGGAATCAGTGTCATCCCTTTCTCTTCGACTTTTCTGCGGATGCGTTTGATCTCTTGTTTATGGGCCAATAGCATCCGTTCGCGGTCTGGGTCATGGTTTGTTATTCCCGCATGTGTGTATGGAGAAATATGCAATCCGACGACAACTAGTCCTTTTCCGGTGATTTTCACATAAGCATCGCCAAAAGAGATACGGTTCATCCTCACTGATTTTACTTCGGTTCCCTCAAGTGCTATGCCACATTCGAAATCTTCAACGATTTCATAATTGAAATAGGCTTTCTTATTAGTCTGTAATGGCTTGTAGGTCTCTTTGCCCATTGTGATCTATTTGCTCCATGCAATTCTGAAACCGGTAGTATCAGAACATGCGGATTGATGTTGCACGCCAACAGTTGAGATGTGCACCGTTTGGGGATCGTTCAGATACGATCCGCCTTTTACGATTATCGGCAACCGATCAACCAAGCTCTGGTCGATCGGTCCCAGATAACGGGCAAGTGGAACAAACCGTGTGTCGGTCATTTCCCATACGCTACCTCGCATGGCCGCCGGTTCGTTGTTCGCGGTCATCGTTGTGAGAGTTGTTGCATATCTGGTCGACTGCAGTTGCGTGGCAGCGTATTCCCATTGGGCTTCCGTCGGCAAGAACACGTGTTTACCGGTGACTTCGGACAGCCATTGGCAATACGCCACTGCAGCCTGATAAGAAATATTCCTTATCGGCCTGTTCGAAATGACAGTGGTCGATGGATATATACCTGCGAGATAGTTGTCGTCGACCAGATTCTCACGTATCAATTGATCGGTTTGATCTTTACCCCATTGCGGGTTGGCCTGGATGAACAATGCCCACTGGTATTCAGTTGTTTCCAGCTGGGCAATCGAAAACTGTTCGACAGACGATTCGATTCCCATCGAGATTATCGATGGGAAGTCCCGGTTTGTTACGGTTCCCATGATAAACGTCCCCGCGGGATAGGAGAACCCAGGAATCGTTACCTGTGTCGTCACATGCAGAGAATCGTCAATTATTTGTATTTGTTCACCTGAAGATTCCTTGCCGATTATTGCTTTCGGTTCAGTATACAACAACTGAATAGCTTCAATGAGCGGTGATAGCGAAATATCCAGGTCTCGGTGTGCTTTACCAAGCTCGTCAACGGCGGTCACAGCATCATCAAGCATTGTCTTTGAGGTGACGAACCGTAACGCGGTATCAAAATATGATTCGACAAGGGTCGTTTGAAATGAATCCAGTTGGATCTGGGCTAAGGTCCGCGCCGTCTGGCCCATTCTCCCGGGATAATGGTATGTGTCATCATAATCAATCACCGCAGACCATTCGGCCACTTCATGAACCATCGAATCAAGCAACGACCGTATTTGCTCGGTGGTTTTGGGCAATAGGGAACCGGCGACTCGCTGTCTCCGAGGAAACAACCATGTGAAAAATACCGGATGACTGACTTCGAATTCGAATGATTGCGAATAGGAATTACCGAAAGCATAGGTGGCCTTATGGGTTCCCGGAGTGATGAAAGCGGTTACCGGAGCCTCGCCTATGTAACTGTCATCTACATACACCGCCGTTTGTTCAGCGACGTTGGTAAAGGTCACCTGCTTCCCTCCGTTAAGAATTCCGGGCAGATAACCAACTAAAAAGAGGATCGTACTTACTGCGAGGACCACGATTACGGTTACATAAAGACCGGGATGGATCTTCAAAAAAGGCTTGAGTCGTACCGGTGCCACCGTTACATGGTCTGCTTCTTTTGCTTTGCGTTTCATCGGGTACAAGGTACAAGTACGTCATCAACTTGTCAATGGCACTCCGTTGTGCTATTTTGAGCCCATGGCAAGCTATTTGGATTGGGCACAGCACACGGCAGAGAGGATTCTCACCAACCGAAAGGAACGTAGGATCAGGGAGAAGGCCGAGGCGAAGGCAAAAAGGACATTTAAAAGCGAACTGATAGGATGGCTCGACGCAATAGTATTTGCGGTGATCGCCGTGCTGTTGATCAACCAGTTCATCTTCCAGTTATACATGATTCCGTCACCTTCGATGGAAGATACGTTACTTATCAAAGACAGGGTGTGGGTCAGTAAAATCTCCTATGGCATCGAGACCTACCCCGAAGGTCCGAAGATCCTGGACTCGCATGCGCCGATGCGTGACGATGTCATTGTGTTTTACAACCCCGAATATGAATCGAGAGGAGTGTTCTTCACTATTCTTTCCGAGATCATATACCGTTTGACGTTCACGTTGGTGAATATCGATGTGGATGAAAACGGGAACATGCGGGAACGACTTTACGTGAAACGTGCGGCCGCACTAAGCGGGGACACTGTCCGTTTTATCGACGGAAACGCATGGATCAAAGGCGGAGGAACCACACAATACGAAGAAGAAATGGCCTTCAGGACTGACCATCGGCTGTCAAGCGCTCCCAGGCGTTTGTTGGACCCTTCGCTGTATGACGGCTTCGAAGCCTACGGGGCGTTATTAGGGTATCAGGAAACGGTTTCTGCTGAAATGGCTCCGCAGCATCTGCTACAGGCATATCAAAAAGTATCGAATTATAAAGGGTTGATAGATTATTATTCCGTAGAGGCTAAAAAGACCGCTACCATCGCTCATATCGATCCTTCGGATCTTCAAGCACGTTCGGCAGCTGCCAGATATGACATGGGCATATATGTTCCGCATGGATATGTACTTCCGTTGGGAGATAACCGTGACAATTCGCAAGACGGACGTTATTTCGGTCCCGTTCCCGAAAAGACCGTTATCGGCAGGGTGGTATTGAGGTTCTGGCCGATTACAAGGGTAGGGATGGTGTTGTGAGCCGTTCGATACCCATAAAGATGTTCTGCTCTGATGATATGTCGATCTATATCCATGTGCCGTTTTGTAGGACAAAATGTGCCTACTGTGATTTCTATTCGCTTGTCCCACCGTATGGCCCACTTCTCGATTCGGTCGCATCGAAATTGATCGAAGAGGTTTCGTACGTGGCCTCTGATCGCTCGAAACCGTTCGAGACGGTGTTCATCGGTGGTGGAAATCCCGGGTGTCTTCCCATCGCATCGCTACAAAAATTGATAGATGCTGTCTTTCTCTGTGGTCATAGCGGTGAATGTTCAATCGAAATTAATCCGGAATCGCTTGACCGGCGGGTGGAACGACTCATCGAGAGCGGCGTTACGAGGTTGAGCATCGGGTTGCAATCCTTTGATCCTGAAAACCTTGCGCTCATAGGGAGGAATGCACCGTTGGACGCGACTCTCAAAGGTATCCGGACAGCCTTGAAATTAAGAGACACAACCAAAATCGATTTGAATTTTGATCTTATCACCTGTATTCCCGGGCAGACTGTCGTTGGTGCGATTTCAGACATAGACCGTTTAGTAGAAACAACCGGACCTGAACACATTTCACTGTATTGCCTGACCATAGAAGAAAATACTCCTTTGGCAAAACGTATTGATCGAGGAGAACTGAAAGCGATGGACGACCTTGCGCAATCGGATATTCTTTCAGCGTGTTGGGAACGTTTGGCAATGCACGGATACGATCATTACGAAGTATCAAATTTTGCCCGTACAGACAAAAAAACACATTACTGCCAACATAACCTGAGGTATTGGCAAGCAAAATCCCATATCGGTATCGGTCCGACTGCCGTTGGCACAGCCTATGCCGGATCCTCGGCGATTCGAATGAAAGGTGTAGGTGATGCCGCTCTGTACGCGGCGGAAGGGATTTTTTCCAATTATTCTTTTGAACGGCTTGAAATGAACGAATTGATCGAAGAATTCCTGATCGTTTCATTGAGAACGAGATGGGGTATCGAAAAAAAAGTCTTTAACGAACGTTTCGGTTATGAATTTGATGAAGCGTTTTCTTCAGCAATCGAGCGTTACGATAGTATTTGGAAGGATCTAGTTGTTAACGACACTAAGCGGTTCAAACTTACGGAAAAAGGGATGATGGTTCTGGATTCGATTCTCATCGCCTTGGCGACGGCATTCGAAATATCCAACACCAAAGGAAGAGAGCATATAGACACTTGACACCCCATTTTTCGCTATGGTACGGTTGTTTGGACCAAACCGGCAGAATAATTGCCATCAATGTCCAAAAGAGGGAATATATTATGTCTGGCCACAGTAAATGGGCAACCATCAAACACAAGAAAGGAATTGCCGACGCAAAGCGGGGGCAAGCATTCACGAAGCTGATCAAAGAAATTTCCGTAGCAGCCAAAATGGGAGGAAGCGATCCCGATTCTAATGCCCGTCTTAGGACAGCTATCATCAAGGCTCGTGCAGACAACATGCCGAAAGACAATATCGAACGAGCGATCAAAAAAGGTGCTGGGGAAATGGAAGGTTCGACTTATTACGAACTGACCTACGAAGGCTACGCTCCCGGCGGAGTCGCACTTATCGTCGACACCCTTACCGATAATAAAAACCGTACCGCAGCCGATGTGCGCAGTACTCTGACCAAGCTGGGCGGTTCATTGGGAACCTCAGGCAGTGTTTCTTATCTCTTCCAAACCAAGGGTGTCATTACTTACGATGCATCCACATATAGCGAAGACGACATTTTTGAGGCCGCCCTCGACCTGGGAGCCGAGGATGTATCGAATACCGGGGATGTGATCGAACTGGTCACTGAGGCGAGTGATTTCGTGTCGGTGTTGGAGGGTATGCAACAAAAAGGATTCACCGAAAGTTCCGCCGAAGTTACAAAAATTGCCGACACCACCGTATCATTGGATCTTGAAAAGACTCGAAAGGTGTTAAAGATCATCGAACGCCTTGAAGATTTGGATGACGTGCAGTCGGTAGCTTCCAATTTGGATATTCCAGAGGATTACACCGACGAAGACGAGTAAGCGATGCGAATATTGGGTATCGATCCGGGAATTGCACAGACAGGCTGGGGCGTGGTCGATTTCGAAGGCCAGCGTTACCGGCCTGTTTCTTTCGGGGTCATAAAGACAAGCTCGAAAGACAACCTCGAGCATCGGATCCACTCGATAGCCCAGCAGATGGCGATAATAGCCAACGAACATGGCATCCAGGTCGTTTCGATCGAAGATATTTTCTTTGCTAAAAATGTTGCATCGGCAATAGGGGTGGCGAAGGTGATCGGAGCATTGGTCCACCAAGCGTACCAGATGGCATTGCCTGTGCGGTTATTCACACCGTTACAGATCAAACAAGCCGTTACCGGATATGGCGTGGCAGAGAAACATCAGGTGCAGGAAATGGTTCGATTGTTGTTGAAACTCGAAAAAGCCCCGAGTCCCGACCATGCCGCCGACTCATTGGCAGCTGCGATATGTTTCGGTGCAAATAATCATATGCAGAGGATGCTGCATCCATAGGAGGATTGGTATGATACATGCCGTGTTGGGAGAACTGATTCATGTCGGTCCGCATCAGGTGGTGGTGAGGACATCCTCGGGATTGGAATTAGAATTGCTCGTATCGGCGCAAGCCGCTTCAAAACTTTCAAATTTGCAAGGTGAGGCTAAACGTCAGGTTCGATTGCTCAGCTGGCTGCAACATAAAGACGACAGCATGACGCTCTATGGTTTCACCGATGAAGAAGAACGAATACTGTTTTCAGAATTGATCAAAGTAACGGGCATCGGTCCGAGGCAAGCGCTGAAGATCCTGGGAGCGGTACAGGTCAGAGCCTTTGTCAAAGCCTTGGATGACAATGACATCGGGTATTTATCAAGCATCCCCGGCATCGGTCCGAAGACGAGCCAGAAGATTATCCTTGCGCTACGCGATACCATCGTACTGGATAGACCTGTGATAAAGCAGGGAAAGGGCGATATAAAGGACAGACGGTACGAGGACCTCATTGCCGCCCTCGTCGATATGGGCTATGATAAACGACAGGTGGTTTCCGTAATCGGAAAATTGCTTGAAGAACACGGTAAATTACTGGAACACAAACGCCAACAGGAAGTTGAAGAGTTCCTGTTTAGGCAAGCCATCATCCAGCTGGGGTAGAAGTGGAACAGAACGAAACCAATGAAATGTCGATTCTCTCTTCATCGTTCCAAAAGGAAGTCGATGCCCAAGAAAATATCCTGAGGCCAAAATACCTCACCGACTTCCAAGGGCAAGATCGGATCAAAGAGAATCTCTCTATTTTTATCAAAGCGGCCAGGGAGCGAAGCGATACCCTGGACCATGTATTTCTTATCGGTCCTCCCGGATTGGGAAAGACGACCTTGGCTTCGATCATCGCCAACGAGATGGATGCCGAAATCAGGATGACAAGTGCTCCGGCATTGGAAAAACCTAAGGATCTGGCCGGAATATTGACCAATGTGACCGAAGGAAGCATTTTTTTCATCGATGAGATACATCGCCTCAGACCGGTGATGGAAGAGATGCTGTACATCGCGATGGAAGATTATGAGATCGACTGGGTTATCGGACAAGGACCCGCAGCTCGTACCATCCGTATTCCGATTCCCAAATTCACTTTAATCGGAGCTACTACAAAAGCGGGTCAGGTCTCGCCTCCGCTCTATTCGCGTTTCGGTATCACATGCCGGATAGATTTCTACAATGAAAACGAACTTGAGTCGATTATCAAGCGTTCTGCTGTGATCATGGATACAAAGATTAATCCTTCAGCGATAAAATTACTAGCCAAATGCTCCCGTGGTACCCCAAGGATAGCAAACCGATTGCTGAGACGATTGAGGGATTATGCCACCGTCATGGGAAACGGAACCATCACGGATGATATCGTCATGTTGAGCATGGATCGACTCGGAATCGATTTACAAGGATTGGAAGAACAAGACCGCAACATTTTGCGGACCATAATACAATTTTACGGCGGGGGTCCGGTCGGGGCGGAGACCCTTGCAATTTCTGTCGGGGAAGCGATAGAATCGCTCGAAGATTTTTATGAGCCATACCTGATCCAAAAGGGATATCTCAAAAGGACTCCGAGAGGAAGGATGGTTACACCGCTGGCATATGATTTGCTGGCAATCCCCCATGACAGGAAAACTGATGAAAACCAAGGAATTCTCTTTTGATTTACCCGAAGAACTCATAGCACAGACTCCCGTACAACGAAGAGGAACTGACCGATTGCTATTGCTTGACAGGAGAAACGGCTCCTGGGCAGACAAACGCATGGAAGATTTTCCCTCGTTGATCGAAGAACATGCCCTGTTGGTGGTGAATGATTCAAAAGTTCGCAAGGCCAGGGTATATGGTGAAAGCGAACACGGAGGGCTTGTCGAATTTCTTTTTTTGGAAGAACTGGAAGATGGTGGCTGGACTGCCATGGTTTCCAAATCAAAGAAACAGCGGCCGGGCAAACGTTTCACGTTCTCTGATGCTTCGGGGACAAGCAGCTGGGAAGCTGAGATTACCGGTATCGGTGAGCAAGGGGAACGAATCGTGCGATTCAACCAACCGATCAATGAATCGTTTTTCGATCGTTGCGGACACGTACCGCTACCTCCGTACATCAAACGCGATGATACCTTTGAGGATGAAAACCGCTATCAGACAGTGTATGCCGCACACTCCGGATCGGTCGCAGCTCCGACAGCCGGCTTGCATTTTACCGCTCCAATAATGGAAAACATGAAAGAACGAGGCATAGAACTGGCGGCAATCACGCTCCATGTGGGGCCCGGAACATTTCTTCCGGTGCGAAGCGAATTCCTGGAAGACCATGTGATGCATTACGAACGCTATACCATAACGGAACCTGTCGCACGGGCGGTCACTGCGGCAAAGCGAGATGGAAGACCCGTAGTAGCTGTGGGCACCACGAGCGTAAGGACTCTCGAGGCCGCTTGGGACAGGGAACGCAATATGCTGCCCGCAATAGAATCAAAGACAAACCTTTTTATCAGACCACCATATGATTTTGCCGTGGTGGACAGGCTCCTTACAAATTTCCATACCCCCGAATCGACGCTTTTGGTATTGGTTTCGACCTTTGCCTCGAGGCAGCTGATTTTGGATGCGTACCAACATGCGGTACAAGAGCGTTATCGTTTTTTCAGTTACGGTGATGCGATGTACATCATCTGAATCAGAGTAGCGAATGAGTGCGCATCAACTCAATGACTTTCGCGTGTATCAGTTCTTTTGGTAATGTCCCGTCGATTCTAAGCATTACGATCGAATCATGCAACTGACTGAAAATCACCTCATAATTGTCCCTGACTCTGTTAAGGAATTCTTGACGTTCGAACAGCTCGCGGCCGTTGGTGTTCGGTCGACCGTCTATTCGGTAAAGACAATCCTCGACAGGTGTGTCGAGATAGATGATAAAACCGGGTTCGGGAAAATTATTTAACGACTGTACAACATCGAAGCCACAATCGATCGATTGATAGGCGAGCGAAGAATAGAGGTATCTGTCCGATACCACGACCCTGTGTTGTGACAATTGGTCAATGATGCCGGTAATAGGTCTATGAAGATGATCCTCTCGGTCAGCGGCGAACAACATGGCCAGTGCCAGCGGTGTCGTTACCTTCTCTTTGCGCAAGTATTCTCGGACCAATGAACCTATCGGACTGCCAGTCGGCTCGAATGTCGCATGGCACGGAATTTGTGCTTTGTCGAAAGCTTCTGCAAGTTCTTTCATCTGAGTCGTTGTCCCAGCACCGTCCAATCCTTCGAACACTATGAATCTATCTAGTATCTCACTCATATCTCATCCCTTTTTGAAGCAGTTCGCTACTGCGCATTCTATCCGAAGAGCACCTTTGTGACAAGAAAACAAAGCAGTAAAAAAAATCTGTACCGCATTTGTCCATAATGTGGTTTTATACAAATACGATACCAGTTATACTGCATAGGGAAAGATTGAGTTAAATGAAATACCATACCACTGTGGCGAACATTATGATTTCTCTTGGAATGCTGCTGGTATCTTGTCTCGCGGTAGGCATGCTTTCCCATTATGCTGTGCTGCCCACGATAATCTCCCCCGGAGAATTCAGGCCAGTGATAGGATTGAGTGACAATCCTTCGGTGAAATTGGAAGCCAATTCAATCGAAAGGACATTCCTGGACACACTGGTGGTCAAAGATGTCAGTGCCACGTTATATCATCATGACGAACAATTTTTCATTGCCGATGCAATCCGTCTTAACATTCCGCTGCTCGATGTGTTGTTACCGGACAGGGCAATGAATGAAGTTGCCATTCATGCGACAAATAGCGATCTCATCGTTTCTGAAGATGTAATGAAAGTTATTTCCAATCCTGATCAATCCGAACTGTCGGACATAACGGATATCCCGGCTATTCGCTTGACATTTGATGGTGGTACGGTCCGTGCATCGTTGGATTCGATGAGAGTTCAAGCGGCTGTATCCGATGCCACCGCATTATTCGGACCGAATCTGTCTATCACTTCGTTCGATATACGATTGCCATCTCTTGAAACTGAAATTTCATCGGGCTTTTTGTCAATGCGCGATGTTTCGCTTTCCTTGCATGCGAATTCCAACGGGAAGCATATGGTGAATGCTTTTTTAGGATCTGCTTCCGGAACGTTCGAACAACTAGGCACGCAATTCTCAATCGGAATGTTTGACGGATCGTTTGAAGCAGCAAATCTCGATGAAATATTCAAAGGGACAGGCTCGTTTGTCACTACGATACAAGATCCGAAGGTATCGCTGATTCAAGGTAACGATACGATTCATGTTCAAGCCGGTGCTGTCGCTGCTGAAGCATCGATGCTAGATTTGGTACCTATCTCCGTTTCGTCCAGCATAGAATTATTTTCATTTATGACTCGAATTAACAAAAATGATGAGATTCAAATAGGAATTCCTGCATTCAGAGTCGCATTACTCAAAGATATGGACGGATTTTCCGGATCCCTAGAATCGATGATGGGCATCGATGCGTACTTGAATACTTCCTGGATCGGTGGAACTAGCAAGTCAACTGTCCAATTCGGCATCAGCTCGGAATTTTCTTCAGCGTATCTCGATATCGACACCATTTCAATCGCACCGAGCGAAGCGTGGATTTCGCTTCTCCCCATATCCATTCCTTTCACATCAGAATATATCAGGCTTGATGAAAACTATTTTTCAGTAACCATAGATCAATCGGACGGTTCCATTCACGGCGAGTTCAGTTCATCGCTGGGTCTTTCCACTTCGATCTCTTTGCTTGAGCATGTCGAATCCGACATTGTCGGTCAATTCAACTTCATCCGAGATCCGGATAGTTTTGAGGCGACCGTTGAATCCAAAAGGTTGGAATTGCTCGGAATTCCCGGGCTCTTGACGTTCAAAACTTCCATGACATTGGATGAAAAGAAATTCCAAAGAGCGTTCGCACAGGTGTCACACGACTCGGGCTTGGCTGTTTCCGGGACGTACAATGCCGGGGATGAACAAATAGCCCTCTCTGGGCGACTTGATGCATTCAGGCCGTTTGAAATGTCAGGCTTGCTATACAGGTTTCTTCCCGATGCATCGCAATTTTTTGTTGATTCAACCGTAATAGGCGGGAATATGGCGGCAACCATCGCAACCGATTTCCGCTCGGGTCGCATTTTTGCAGAACTTGGAGTAGCTAATTTCAACCTGGAAAAGAATCTGATTAATTTTGCAGCTACGGTGAATACTTCTTTCGATCAGAACAGGGTCGACGTACAGAGCGCGACACTTACG
This sequence comes from Spirochaetales bacterium, assembly GCA_012523305.1. GTDB lineage: Bacteria > Spirochaetota > Spirochaetia > Sphaerochaetales > Sphaerochaetaceae > JAAYDK01. The sequence continues at coordinate 2,534 of JAAYIV010000005.1, read as the reverse complement.
ACCGAAGATATCAGAATTGTCTATCAAGGCGTGCTAGATCGTCCTTCTTGGTTCCCGGAAGGTAATTTGCTCATGCAACAACCTGAAAGTGGTGAAACCCTTATTTCAGCTGATTTTTATCACCTGGGGGACAAATCGTACGGTTACATGCTCAGCTCGCCGTTATTGGTCTCCACAACCGTTGGAGGTGTGGTCGAATCAATCGGTTCGAATACATTTTTTTCGGATGTAATGCTAAACGTTTCGGGACAGAGATATCCTTTTGATATGATGCTTAATCTTGAAAACGTATCAATCGATTTGCAAGGAGCTGGTATTTCACTTCGGGCAGGGCTCTCTCCGACACTTGGACGGATTGAGGCAAATTTGAATCTCGATGCGTTTCAATTACCTGCATTACAGGGAGCTTTGCTGACTGGAAACCCTTTGATTTCAGGTGCGATCGAAGGCAATTACCAAATCACTGACAATAATTTCTTTGTGTCCACTCATAACCTCTCGATACAAGGACTATCTTGGGCGGGAGGTGAACAGTGGGAGCTGGACGCATCGGTCGATCTTGACAAGGATAGTTTGGATATGTCTGAGCTGGCATACCGGGATTCGTATGGTTCGTTACAAGGTTCGGCATATCTGCACTTCGGTTCATTCGCCAGCATCTTCTCGAATGATTTCAGCAGCTTGAAATTTTTCGGGTTGTTACGGGACGCAAGGGAAGATGCTTCGACCATCGAGTTTTCCTTCAAGGGAGCACAAGATCAAAAAGAGAGTGTCATCGGATTGCTCGAGGCAAAACGGATCGGGTTGGGACGTTTCGGTAGTGCTCTTTCGCCATATATGATTGATTTTAGCACGTTGGGGTCGATGAGAACCGATATGCGATCACTTGATGTGAAAGCACACATACAATTGTACGATATCGGCAGGCAGGATCTTCTGGTATCAATTGGATCGATAGGGCTCAATGATCTCGGACTTTCTATCTCTGATATACAAGCATCGATCGGAGCACTGGAAATTTCAAACGGCTTAATCGATATACCGACACAAGGCATTCCGGAAGCCCGTGCGAGCGTCTTCTTCGACATGGAATCATTGTGGAGATCGAATGCCAGCAATGCAACTGTATCGGTTGTTTTACCGGAGATCGCACAGGATTCGGCAATTGCGATGCTTGGTTACGTATCAGATATATTCGAACGGGGAACACAAGCACAAATCATGATTTCCGATATCAAGCTCTTCGGTGACATTATCCTTGATGATTTGCATGCAACGTTGCGGTGGGACGAGCATGCAATACGGTTCGAAGGGTTGCGCGATACCGAATCTACCGGTGTGTATCGGTTTGGCGACGGATCGCTCGATATGAAATTATCACGAAAGTCTCCGGTGTATTTCGATGCGAAAGGCACCGTGCATGACAACAAGATTTCTCTGTTCATCGACAATGCATCGATGCCAATGGTGTTTCTCAATCCGTTTTTCTCTCTTCCTTTGTTTTTGTTCGAGAGCGGAATTGCCCATGGTAATCTCTATGTCGAAGGACCTCTGTCAGATCCCGATTATTTTGGCACGTTGTATTCCGATAAGGTGGAGGCCTCTCTATTTTACACGCCCGACGAAAGACTCTCCTTGAAAAATCCAGTCATCTCGGTTTCACAAAACATGGCAACCATGGGTCATACTCCTGTCGTTGCCAATAGGACCGACGGGACGGTCACCAAAGGATATCTCGCCTTGGAGATGGCGTTGGAGCAATGGGCTTTGCCAAGCTTGAAAGTGAGCATCGAAATCCCCGACACTCCGGTAAGTTTGTGGGTACCGATCGTGACGAGCCAATTGATGCTGGAAGGAATGGTTCGCGGGCAGATTTCAATCTCTACGGACGAATCAGGTCAGTTGCTCGAAGGCGATATCACAGTCGAATCCGGAGTGATGAGTTTTCAATTGCCATCACTTCCCGATTGGACCAACATACCCATGACCGCTTCGACTGATATCACTATCACGACAGGGAAAAATGTTTCATTCGCATATCCGGGAGTTGAGAATCCGATCGTCAAGGCCGTATTTGAAGATAATCAGAAATTCACTCTCTCGTATGATTTCATGGAGGAATTGCTGACTTTCGACGGATCTCTTGCGTTCAGAAGCGGAGAAATCTACTATATCCAAAAGAACTTCTATGTGACAGAAGGCAATCTGAATTTCGGAAAGCAGGTCACCGAGAAAAACTTAATCGACGTAAGCCTCGATTTAAGGGCACGTTTGCGTGAATTTGATGAAAATGGATTGCCGGTTGATATCTACATCGTCCTTGAAAATTCCAAATTGGATGCGATCGCACCTCGCTTTGAATCTATTCCGATGAAAACCACGAATGAAATTCTCGAGCTTCTCGGTCAGGGTGTGATAGGGGGCATGGGATTTGATGAAAGTCCTATCACGTCGGTTGTGGCAATTGCTTCTGTTGCAACCGATCTGTTCAGTCGGTTCGGAATCATAGATAATCCAGCGATCACCACATTCGG
>JAAYIV010000140.1 GCA_012523305.1 Spirochaetales bacterium | reverse complement strand
GCCGATGCTCATTTGCCTTTTCTATCTTGTGCCATTTTCACACATGTGATTGTCGGCGATCTAACATTTTTCACCGTATTTGAAGAGCGAGATGGCAACGGCAACCTTTTCTTCGAATCATGAGAAAGGACATCAGCATGGCCGATCGGCATGTTTTCATGATTAATTCCATTTCTTCAACCGATGATGCCCAAGGTGGGTGTGCCTACATACAGAATGGAAGAATAGAGAAGATAGTGGATTTTGGAATTCCAGGAATTCTTATGGTTGACATATAATGACGGCTCTTATAATTTGTGTTGGCACGCTATACTCTACAGCATATGCATGTAAGGGATAATCGCAATGAAACTAACCGTGTTGGTTGATAATAATACTTCTGTAGGACGTTACTATTCTGGAGAACCCGGTTTAAGCTATTACATCGAAGATGGCGAACACCGCATCCTGTTTGATACGGGAATCACAGATTTGTTCATCCGCAACGCCGTTGCGTTCGGTATCGACTTACGCAGCGTGGATACGGTAGTCCTTTCCCATGGACATACGGATCACTCCGGCGGTCTGGAGTTTCTGTTTGAATCATACGATTGCCGGGGCAAACGCTTCGTTTCACATCCCGATGCGGTAGCGGAAAAAGAATACGAAGGCAATCGGTTCGGTATCACAGTTTCTTCACGATACATAGCTTCAGCTTGTCGCATGGTATTGACCAAAGAGCCGATGAACATAAGTGAGCGCATCATATTTCTCGGAGAAATCCCCAGATACTACGAATTTGAGAAGAGTGAACCGATCGGGACATGTATCCGTGAAGACGGGATTGTCCCGGATTTCATGTTGGATGACAGCGCGTTGGTATATCAAGGCATACAAGGAAATTACATCATTACCGGATGCTCACACAGCGGGATATGCAATATCATCAGGCATGCTATGACGGTAACCGGTGATAATCGAGTCTGTGGTGTGATAGGCGGCTTACATCTTTTTGAAGAGCATGAGCAGACACGGCGAACTATTGATTTCTTTAAGGAGCATTCGATCAATGAGTTGTATCCGTGTCATTGCACAGGCTTTTTCGCCCGATGCGCGATACACAAGAGCATCCCCATCCATGATGTCACCGTGGGTGCAAAAATTGATTTGATCTGACCGCTAGATAACGCGATTGAATTCCTTCCAGAATGTCACGTAACTGTTTCGATCAAGCGGAGCCTTATCGTTATCACGAATAGATCGGGCAAGAACGGCGTGATCCCATAACAAATCCACTACCGACATCGCCATTACTTGCGCCGGGCGGATGTAAGCCATCCGTTCGTCCGTCACGGTAAAGTCCTTGCTATGCGCGCTTCCGCCGAACCCTCCGCCGGACAGGTGTGCGAACGGGATAAGGTTGCTCACATCTCCGGCATCGGTGGCTCCCATGAGTTCATATCCGTAAAGGTTGCATTCGGGAGCAAGCAATGTTGCTGCGTTTTCCGCGAAGATCTGATTTGTTCCAACATGTTGCCGAAGGGGCAGGTATCCTGGGATCTCCATGATCTGGACTTCGGAGCCAACCGCTGAGGCACTTCCCTTGAGCGCACGATTCACTTTTTGCGATGCATCCACCACTGCGGCGATGGTTTTGCCACGTACATAGGTTTCCATGCGCACGTCTGCCGGAACGATGTTCACCAGATCCCCTCCCTTCGTAATGATCGGATGGACCCGTATCCTGTCGCTTTCACGGAATGTTTCCCGTTGGGCATTGATCGCCATGATCGCCAAAGATGCTGCGTTGAGAGCGTTGATCCCGTTGTAAGGTTCGGCGCCCGCATGGGCTTCTTTACCAACGAATTGAATAACTTTGCCGACAAACCCGGAACTGTCGCAACTGATAAGGAACTTCGGTTCGGTAATACCGGCATGCGAATGGACCATCATCCCGACATCGATATCATCAAATTCACCAAGGCGAATCCATTCCTGTTTCCCCCCGAAAAACTCAATCTTGCCTTCTTCACGGAGTCGCTGGCGGTATTCCAACTCGACATATTCTTCAGCGGGTACGGCTGCAAATACGACATCGCCGTCAAGGTGTCCGTTGAACGGAGCGAGCCCGATGGCCGCTCCTATGAGTGAAGTAATTTGAGCGTGGTGCCCGCATGAATGAGCTGCCCCCGTATGCTTATCGGCATGACTGTGAAGGGGACAGACCACCGCATCCAGCTCCCCGATGATCATCACCTTTGCCTTGTGTTCTTTGCCTTTGGCTATGCCTTTGACTCCGGTGATAGCGATATGCTCTTGGCATTCTAATTGTAGTTCACGAAAAATGTCAGCTACGATTCTCGCCGTTCTGGTTTCCTTGAATCCGAGTTCCGGATGTGAAAATATGTCCCTGCCTATCGCGATGATACGTTCACTTTGTTGTTCGATTCTTTCACAGACTCGGGTTTTCAGCTGTTCTTTGTCCATGGCAAGTCCTTGCTTCATAAGCATGATAAGGAACCCTCCGCATGGAGGGATCCTCTCGACTATGATGAGAACGGGTTACTTGGAAGTAACATCTTTTTGAAAACGATAAATCCAATCCGCTTTGTTGTCATT
>JAAYIV010000139.1 GCA_012523305.1 Spirochaetales bacterium | reverse complement strand
TAGCAGGGGTAGGACTCGGACCTACGACCTCCGGGTTATGAGCCCGACGAGCTGCCAACTGCTCTACCCTGCGACGACTTCACCTACTATAAGGATGAACGGAAGTTTAGTCAACACCTCTTGGTGGTAAGAGGTTGATAATTACTTATGTGGGACAATATGACACAATAGATATGTGACATGTTAGTTGCGATGGCGTGTTTGGGCCAAGATTCTTCAAGTTAGTTGTCTAAAAGGTTTGAGTGGGACAAAATGACCCATTATATTGGTTTTGATACTATTCATAGGATGTTTCCTGTTGTTGTTAATTACTATTTAAAACTATATAATATAAGAAATAGAATGGTATAAGATTATTCATATCATAAAGTTGGCACGGTAGTTGCATGTATATAAGCGAAAGAAAAAAAGAAAATTAATTCAATGGAGGTATCATTATGAAATACATTGTATCAAGGAACAACAGCCCGTTAAACGTTGCGAGAGATTTTGACAGTTTGTTTAACAGTCTGTGGAACAATTGGGGTCTTCCAGCAAGTAAATCACCGTCTGTAGACATCCGCGAAGATGAAAAAGCATATGTCTTGGAAGCTGAGCTCCCTGGATTCTGCGAGAAGGATGTTGATGTCCATGTTGACAAGCACGTATTGAAGATTTCCTCGATTGCAAAGGCACAGAAGGAAGAGAAGAAAGAAGACAAGAACGGATACAACTATTTGATCCGGGAACGCTCCTGCCAGAATTTTGAGAGAAGCTTTACTCTTCCCGAAGGCATTGACGAGGATAACATCACCGGTGAATTCAAGAACGGCCTTTTAATGCTCACTCTCCCTAAAGTCCCTGAGACCCAACCGAAGAAAATCGAGGTCAAAATCAAATAACTGCGTTGCAGTATTATTATAGATCTCGCATGCAAGGCTACCGGATCCGGTAGCCTTCATTATATGATAGATATAATTTTATCTGGAATCTGATAATCTTGTCTTTTGATACAGCTCCATGATAGTATGCATCGCCTATGAATAACCTAACAGAAAATAAAATGGCTTATCGCCCCATCGGTAGATTAATGATCACGATGGCACTACCCACCATGAGTTCCATGTTGGTCCAAGCCCTCTACAATATAGTAGACAGTATCTTTATTGCCCGTAGCGGTGCTGAAGCACTTGCGGCACTTTCATTGGCCTTCCCGGTGCAAATACTCATGATTGCGATGGGGGCGGGTACTTCAGTCGGAGTGAATTCATTGCTTTCACGTCGCTTGGGGGAGAAAAGACGCAGTGAAGCTGAATCGGTTGCGACCAACGGTCTCTTTCTAGCCGGTGCGATGTGGATCCTTTTTGCACTATCTGGCTTCTTGTTTTCCCCACTTTTCTTTAAGTTGTTTACCGTTGATGCCTCCATCGCCACGATGGGGGTTGTCTACGTACGGATCTGCACCATGGCTTCCTTAGGGATTTTCACTCAATTCATAAGCGAAAGAATCATGCAGGCGACAGGCGATACCATCCGGCCGATGATTACCCAGATGTCAGGGGCGATTATCAATATCATCCTTGATCCAATAATGATATTCGGCCTTCTTGGATTTCCAAAAATGGGAATCGCAGGAGCCGCTTTGGCCACGGTAATAGGACAGACATTCGGAATGCTTCTCGGGTTGTTCTTCCTGCATCGAAACACCGACCATGTCACGGTGAAGCTGAAAAATATCAAACCTTCGTTGCCTGTGATCAAAGAAATATACCGGGTCGGGTTTCCTGCAATCATCATGCAATCGATCGGATCACTGATGACCGTGGGAATGAACACGATCCTCATCACATTCTCGACGATTGCGGTCTCGGTCTTCGGTGTATATTTCAGGCTTCAGAGTTTTATCTTCATGCCAGTGTTCGGCATCACCATCGCGATGATCCCGATCGTCGGATTCAATTACGGTGCTCGTAATCCACAACGGATTTCGAAGGCCGTGAAGACCGCGACGTTTATGGCTTTCGGAATCATGGCGGCCGGTCTTATTGTCTTTCAGATGATCCCCGAGGTGTTGTTACGTTGGTTTGACGCGACCGATGAGATGATGGCTGTAGGAATAAAGGCATTGAGAATCATAAGCTATCACTTTCCGTTAGCTGCGATCGCCATAGTCTTGTCATCTTCTTTCCAAGCTATGGGGAAGGGCTTTCTCAGTTTGATTCTGTCAATCGTGCGTCAGTTGGGTGTGTTATTGCCTTTCGCATACCTGCTATCACGCATCGGCGGACTGGATGCTATTTGGTTCACCTTTATTATTTCCGAGGTAGTTTCAATTACTATGGCAAGCGTGATGTATGCCAGAGTCTATAACACCAAGATCAAGGTGCTTGAACCGGTACACAAGCTCAATCGAAAATAATCAGGGCGATGAATACAAGCGGTTCATCCATTTCGTTTCTAATTGAATGACTCGCACCTCCTCCTGTGATTACGAGATCACCTTCGCCGACTCTCTTTTCCCCATCAACTTCGGTGACTATGCCTTCTCCTTTTAGGATGAAATAATACTCGGTTTCATTTACATGGTCGTGCACACCTATTGAACAACCTTTTTCAACTGTTATGGTAGAAAACAACCTGCCATGGGGTACTTGTTTGGGAGGCAAAATGTTTAGAACCGTGCATTCTCCATCTCCACCGCGCATTTGTTTCTTTTCAAGTTGCATTTCCGATGAGCGCACAATCATTGTCAGGTTCTCCTTATCTTGGTGTTGGATTAATAGAAATTAGCTGAACGGCCCCATTCGTAGTGGTTATGGCGGATATCCTCTCTCTGGGGCATCGGATAGAAAATTATTCCATCCTTATAATTAGCTATATACAGTCCCTGTCCGATAGCCTGATAGCTGAATTTGTTACCGAATGATCTGTCAATCGTCTTTGACCGTTTTCCCGGTTGTTGTTTGACCTCTTCAAAACATGAACGGAAGTGTTCGTTTCCTCCGTGATCATACAACCCCCCAACGTTTCCCGTATGCTCCATATTGTCCAAATCAATGATCTTGACGTCAGCAAATACGATTGAAGGAACGGATATCTTACTCGTAGGATCGACAAGATACCGTGCGAACGGCTCCGGGGGCAGGCTGCTAGCGACCAGAGGAGTCACCGGACAGAGTTCTTTGTACAGGGCATACCCTTTCCAGTAAAGCGGAGGAGTCAGCTCTCCCTTGGCAAGTTCGAGCGAACGACCATCACGAGTTGTCAAATAAAGATTACTGATTTTGTCTAGGGGGATTCTTTCCAACACCCGGTACACGCTCAGATATACCGAGTGCTTGGGTGAGCCATCAGGGTGGGGCACGCAAGCCCTATGGGCATAGTCCCAGTCAAAATCAGAACCGAAATCCCCTGTAACTTCAGTAAATATAAGCTGTTCGGCAGTGGTCTTTCGTGAGCCGGTTGCCATATATGCACCGAAATCATGGGGATTCAACATGGATGCGATCAACGCTTCCATCGGTGAAACCAACAAATAAAAGTGCATCGAAACCCTCCTTATGACTTAATTAAAGTGTATCACAGAATTTTCTACCTCAGAAGACAATTTGCACTTGCCGTGCGTCCTCTGTTTTGACATTCTTGGTTGAAGAAAAAACGTTGTTCTGATACGGTATAACATAAGCAATTCAAATCTTCATTCGGACCACGTCCGATCGACAGTGATCCAACAGGAGGCATCGTGTTCACGATCGTCGACAAACGCAAGATGTCGCCGGAAGTCTTTCGCATGGTCTTCACGGCACCGTATATCGCCCGTTCCAGAAAGCCGGGTCAATTCATCATCATCCAGCAGGGGGGGGATTACTCCGAAAGGATTCCGCTTACTATCGCAGACGCCGATGCTGAAAAGGGAACCGTCACTATCATATTCCAAGCGGTAGGAGCCGCCACCCACCAATTGGCATTGCTTGATCCCGGAGAAGCAATCGCGAATGTGTTGGGGCCATTGGGGCAGCCGACCCATATTGAAAAATTCGGGAAAGTAATTTGCGTCGGCGGCGGAATCGGGGCTGCTCCATTGCACCCGATCGCACAAGCAATGGCGCAAGCCGGGAACGAATTAAAAGTAATCGTCGGAGCCCGGACTAAAGATCTTATCATCATGGAAGAGGAAATGAATAAGATATCCGATGATGTGATCATATGTACCGATGATGGTAGTTATGGACGGAAAGCTTTGGTCACCGAACCTTTGAAAGAATTGTGTGAGCAGTGGAAACCGGACATGGTAGTGGCGATAGGGCCCCCGATCATGATGAAATTTTGTACACAGACAACAAAGCCGTTCGGAGTTCCTATCATAGTTTCACTCAACACCATCATGGTTGATGGAACCGGAATGTGCGGCGGATGCAGGGTAAGCATCAACGGCAAAACGAAATTCGTTTGCGTCGATGGTCCTGAATTTGACGGATATGCCGTAGATTGGGAGAATATGATGATGCGATTGGGGACGTTTAAGACCCAAGAACAGAAAGCACACCACCATTGCCATATCGGCTTGAACATAAAAGAGGGAGAGGCCTGATGTCCCATACAATTGAACAACTCGATGCTGAAGCAAGCGTATTGCTGGCAAAATATTCTTCTAATGGATTAAAAAATAAAGATCGATTGGCCATTCCAGTCCAAGAAATGCCCAGCCAAGCCCCTGAAATACGAGTCAACAATATGGAAGAAGTCGCATTGGGTTATACCGAAGCGCAAGTCATCGTTGAATCGATGCGCTGCCTTCAATGTGCGACCGCACCATGTGTTGATGGCTGTCCTGTGAGAATCGATATCCCCGGATTCATTGCATTGGCGGCCAAAGGTGATTTCGCTCGATCGATAGCTACAATCAAAGACTCTTCGATGCTTCCTTCCGTTTGCGGAAGGGTATGTCCCCAGGAGTCCCAGTGTCAATTGACTTGTACGGTTGGCAAAGTCCATAAGAATGTAGACAAAGCGGTTGCTATCGGCAGGATAGAGCGCTATGTCGCCGATTGGGAAGCGAATCATGGAACACGAAGCATACCACCCGTACTGAGCTCCACGGGGAAGAAAGTCGGGGTGATAGGCAGTGGCCCTGCTTCGATGACGGCAGCGGCTGATCTTAGGCGTGCCGGTCATGAAGTGGTCATGTTTGAAGCCTTACACAAAGCAGGCGGGGTACTAGTATATGGAATCCCAGAATTCAGATTACCTAAACGAATAGTCGAGGAAGAATTACATACGTTATCCGATATGGGGGTGAAGATAGAATACAATTTCCTGGTCGGTAGAACCGCAACAATCAACGATCTAATGGAGCGGGAAGGGTTTTCTGCGCTTTTCATCGGTTCCGGAGCCGGATTGCCGAATTTTCTCAATATCCCCGGAGAGAATCTGATCGGAGTATTCAGCGCAAACGAATACTTGACGCGAAGCAACCTGATGAAAGCATACGACAAGGCAAAAGCGGGCACTCCGTTGTTCGATTCTAAGAAGGTATTGGTATTCGGAGGCGGGAATGTCGCAATGGATGCTGCGCGGACTGCAAAGCGCCTGGGTGCCGATGAAGTTAATATCGTGTATAGGCGTACGTCTGAAGAGATGCCGGCAAGACGTGAGGAAGTAGTCCATGCCCATGAAGAGGGCATCATATTCAAGTATCTTCACGCTCCCAAGGAAATCCTGGGAGATGATAAGGGAAGAGTGACCGGTGTTAAAGTGATTTTGTGTGAATTAGGGGCTCCTGATTCTTCGGGAAGACGTTCTCCGGTCGAAATTCCGGGAAGCGAACAAGTACTCTCTTGCGATACGGTAATCGTAGCGATTGGCAACAGTTCCAATCCATTGATCGAGAAGACTACCAAAGGGTTGAAGGTAGATCGAAAAGGGCATATCGTAGTAGATGAAGAAACCTGTGCGACAAGCATGCCTGGAGTATATGCCGGCGGAGATATCGTATTGGGATCTGCAACAGTCATTTTGGCTATGGGGCAGGGACGCAAAGCAGCGAAAGCTATGAATGAATACCTGCTCGCTCAGGAGAAGGTCGGTGGATCGGCAACTTGAAAGTTTCGATTCCGTGATGTGTCATGTTTCTACAAAAACAAAACAAGAGGCTATTCTTGAGACAGTCGAGAATTGTCCGATATTTTCAAGCCTTCCCGATAAGGATAAGTTCATAAAAGCAGTCCTTCGTCGGGAGGAAATCGAGACTACCGGAATTGGTCACGGAATCGCAGTCGCTCATGGAAAAGTCAAAAATCTTTCTCATATCCTTGTCGGTCTTGGGATCTCCGAAACCGGTATCGACTACGAGGCAAAAGATGGACAGCCTGTCCATTTTCTCTTCGTGATCGCCAGCTCTCCTTCAAGACAATTGGAATATATCAAGACTATCAGCAATATTCTCAGGACGCTTCGTGATGAAGATGTGCGTAAAGAATTACTATCGATTAAACAAAACTGTACCCTTGATCAGATACAATCCCAAGAGTGCCAATCCTTACTCCGCATGCTATTAACCCAACACTTCGCATGGATTTGGAAACATCATAATCTTTAAATGCCGGTAGCAGCCCATCCATTTTCAGTGACAACAGCGTTGACTACCATATCATGCGTATCAGAGGGGATCTCATGTAATAATTGCTTTTCAAAACAGAGGCCCACCGTTAATGGTCCCGGTTCAAGTGTCGCTAAAAACCTATCATAATAACCCTTTCCCTTACCCAACCTTATTCCCAGGGGTGTGTAGGCAAAAGCAGGTACTAATATTATGGTTCTTTCGGGTATCGGTATTGCCAATGGCAGATCAACACTCGGTTCATACAAGGCATACGGACCTTTTTTTAAAGAGTTGATGTACTGCGAATCAATCCAATGAAAGTCTAAAGACCCATCTTTTTTGCAGCGGGGCAGTGCTACTCGTTTCCCCTGAGCTAATGCAATATCAATTAAAAGTTTGGTATCGACTTCCGTGTTTAGCGGCATATAGGCAAACATGGCATTGCAGTTGATGAATAGTGGGTTTTGTATAATGTGGTTGATAATACTCTTACTTGCCATCGACCGTTCTTGAACATCCATAACTGAAAGGATGGTGCGGATATTCGACCGAAGATTTGCTTTCTCATTGTGAAGATCCATGTGGATAGTATATCTGTTAGTAAAATTTTTTGCCACTTTCGTTTGACAGCATGTTGTGATGACTGGTACATTGCCACATATGGATCAGATGTATTCAACCGTAGAAACTCCAGTGTCCACCGTACTTTCTTTTACCAGATTGGATGTCGGTTCCCTTTTAAAAACCCACAAGCCTCATCTTGCCCCGTGGATTCCCAAGTTTCTCATTAGAAAACTTGAACAAGTAATTCATTTGAATTTCATCAATGATTTCATGGAAGCTCACTGCGACGATGAACCTGAAATATTTTTGTCCGCATTGATTGAAGAGTTCGATATCCGTGCTGATTTTTACGGGTATCAACGTTTTGTCGATTGCCTTACAAAACGGCCAATCATCGTTGCCAACCATCCGTTAGGCGGAGTTGAATCATTATTACTCATGGATGAAGTTGTCAAAGTCCATGGCAATGTCCACATGATAGTCAAATCTTTGTTGACTGCAATAAAGCCTTTGGCTCCGTTTTTTGTGAGTATCCCCAGAAAGAATGATAGGCAAGTAGCCATGAATTTACTCGATGTGTTCCACAGGGATGTACCGATTTTAATCTTTCCCGCAGGGTATTGTTCACGACCGCTTTCGAACAAAGATATTTATGATCTATGTTGGAGCAAATCTTTTGTTAAGCTTGCAAGGATTAATAATCGGCCGATCGTTCCCATCCACATCAGCGGAGAGAATTCAAAAAAATTCTATCGCTATTCGACTTTAAGAAGAAAGTTGGGAATCAAAGAAAGCCTCGAATCAATTTTGTTGGTTGACGAGATGCTCAGAAAGAGGCATTCGCATTTGAAGATGACAGTCGGTGATATCTTAAGGCCACAGCTTTTCGGCCATGAAATAAGCGATACCGAATGGGCTGCAAGGATTCGTGAATATGTGTGGATTCTTGGCAAGAATGGTTCAGCATCTTTTGATCCGTCACTTCAAGCAACATTACCAATTAATTAATCAAGATCGCCATTGATATGCTCAATAGGAGTATGACAATCAATGCCATGCCATCCGAGCGTTTGAATACAAGCGATTCTCTTTTGGCATCAGGGTTGAATTGACGTGCAATCAGCGCATGTGAAAATAACTCTCCTTGGTATAAAAGGGCACCTATCATCGAGGATGCAAACGATACGATACGTCGTAAGGGGTGTTTAAAACGATGTTCAAGACGGGCAATCCTTGCTTGGCGTAAACGTTGAGCGGTTTCAAAAAACACTCCTATGGTTCTCATGGTGATCTCAATGGTTGCAGATAGGCGAGAGCCACATACAGGACTCAGTGATCGCGCGAGGTCATCGGGAGCCGTTGAGTCAGCAAACAATAATCCTGCCAACACATAATCTAAAAAACGAATAGCTGCTGTAAAAGCATCAATGATATCGCTCTGTTGGCGATAGTGAGCGATAGCGATTATCGTTGCCATAAGTATGAAAAATAACGATTTTTTAGCGTAGTAGGTGAAAGAAAAACTTAAGGCAATGCCTATACTTATCAGTAACAGGGTAAGTAGTGTGACTCTTGGCCAACTACCGGTGGACAGTAAGAGTGTTATACAGATAATACCGATGAGTTTTACATAAGGATGCCTGCGATGGATAATTGTATCTGCTTCCCTATAGGAAAAAATCGCTAGGTTAGCCATGTCATGTCCTCGACCGCAATGAAACCCGAGGGGTATCGTGGTCGTCGTACACCGTGCGATTCTACATAAGGTAGGACCGAATCGGGTAGCCCGGAGGCAACTATGCTTCCGCAGTCCATAAGGATCAAAGTATCCGCATAGGCCAATACTTTTTCAATTTCGTGTGTGACTACGATGATGGTGACACCTTGGTGGCGCATTTTCACCAATGTTTCGAGTACCTGGCGTATCCCTTCGGTATCAAGGTTTGCAAACGGCTCGTCGAGCATCAATATTGTTGGCTCCATCACCATGACACCAGCCATGGTCAGACGACGTAATTCACCTCCGGAGAGGGTCTGGGGGTTTCTGTCAAATAATGCATTCAAACCAAAGGTATGCGCTACGGAGGCTACCCTCCGTTCTCGTTCGTCTTCGGGGATGTTTATATTCTCCAATCCGAACAGAATATCCCTGCGTACTGTCTGGCCGACAACTTGGCAATCAGCATCTTGAAAGATCAAACCTAACAAACGGTTTCTCATCGATTCTTTTTTAGAAACGTCATCATTATTGATGATTATCCTCCCTTGGGTAATTGGATACAATCCTTTTAAACATTTCAGCAACATGCTCTTTCCAGATCCGTTTCTACCGGTAATGACAGCAAACTGACCTTCTTCAATATTGAAAGAAATATCATGGATGATTGATTCACCCATCTTGAATTGAAACCCGACGGATGAGAGCTCAAGAATCGACATGTTGATCTCCCTTGGTAGCGACACCTAGAAAATCAGCAGCCTTTGATCGATATAACCGAGTAATAACAACAGCTGCTGCTATCTTGATCACGTCACCCACGATGAAAGGTAACAAGCCTAGTGTAATTGTAGTCTTCCAATCCAATACCAATCTCATCTTCAAGAAAGGCAAGCCTGCAGCATACAGCGCTACGTTTGCTCCGAAGCATTGCATCACTGTAACGATTGTCTGGGAAACCGTATTGCTTGGCTTTTTTCCGCCGATTCCTACTATTGCTACCATCGGTATCAGACCTAATAGAAATCCTCCAGTAGGAGAGATGAAATGAGCAAAGCCTCCGATACCTCCTGAAAATACCGGAAGACCGATCAAACCGAGAAGTAAGTACAGCATCACCGCAAACAATCCGGTTCTGAAGCCTCCTAACAATCCGGCCAACATCACGAATAATGTCTGAAGTGTTATGGGAACGGGACCGATCGGGATGGTGACGTATGCTCCTGCTACGATCGAAGCGGTAAACAGTGCGGAGAAGACAATCATTTTGATTCTCTTAGGAGTATACGTTGACATAGGAGCGTTGTAACATGAATTAAGTTGATTGTAAACATAAAATATAAAGATGGTTTACATTAAATAGTATTGAAGCTAAAATCATCACGAGAGGTTTGTGAGAATGAGTTCCAAAGAAATGATATTGTCCATGCTCGAAGAACATCGCGGAACATCTGTATCAGGAGAAACTTTGGCTGGTCGCTTGGGTGTTTCTCGGGCTGCTGTATGGAAGGCAATCGAAGAGTTACGTAAAGAAGGTCATCTTATTCATGCCACTCCCAGGTTAGGCTATTCATTATCGATTGCCAGCGACATACTGAGCGAGCAAGGAATACGATCTCACCTAAGGCATGCTGACTGCCTGATACGCTATGTACAACAAGTCGATTCGACAAACCTTTTTGCCAAACGGCTCGCACTGGATTCGTGTGAACATGGAACTATAGTGGTAGCTGGAGAACAAACCTCCGGACGTGGACGTAACGGTCGAAGCTTCTTTTCCCCAAGCCAAACAGGGATCTACATGAGTATCGTGTTGAAGCCATCCATGGATGCAATGGTTGCAATCCGTTGTACCAGTGCGGCAGCCTTGGCAGTCTGCCGAGCCATTGAAGATGTCTGCAACATTTCAACTCAGATCAAATGGGTGAACGATATTATTGTGAATAATAAAAAAGTATGTGGCATTCTTACTGAAGGAATGGCTGGTCTTGAAACCGGCAAAATTGAATATGTCATCCTGGGTATTGGAGTCAATGTAAGTACTGCCCCTGCATCATTTCCACCTGATGTAGCTCAAGTCGCAACTAGCCTATATGATGGCGTTTTACCTAAGGGAATTACAAGAAATCGATTGATAGCATCGATTACAGACCACGTTCTGGAAATTATGGAAGAAGTGTCATCGATGAATTTCCTTGGAGAATACAGACAAAGATCTATTGTGCTGAACAGGGAAGTCGAGGTCTCTCAGGGTAGTGTTAATTATAGAGCTGTCGCTACAGATATTGATGATGAGGGAGCCCTTGTCGTACGATTGCGTGACGGTTCTCTCCGGAGGCTGAACAGTGGGGAGATAACACTACGACCTGCTGGTAGTGAGCATTGGTAACCGATAGGGGGTTGACAACAAGTGCTTGGGTAGAGTATAAACCTGAATGTTGCGCCACTGTAGCTCAGTTGGTAGAGCAAAGGACTGAAAATCCTTGTGTCCTCGGTTCAATTCCGAGCGGTGGCAATATCATTGATATAGATGTCAGGACAAATGGCTTTTCAATACCTTAGGAGGTGTTTTGAAAGCCGTTTTTGTTTTACTAGACTCAATCCGAATCCCCATGACACTCATATTGCTATAAGATCATCGCTCAATTACCATGTGAATCCCAGATTGTCATACATTAGTATCATTGTCTCTTGAAAAGTGCACCACACGACTTTATTATTAAAAAAAAATAGAGGGGATGCACATGGTTTGCTGTAACAATTTTAGAAAAATGATATGCGCAATAATAATGATTGTTTTTATGGTGATGTTCTCAAGTTGTCTGTTGTTATTACCGAGTTATGCAACAGAAACGGACACATCATCCCAACAGGTGATCGAAGAGCCAGAAACAGAAGCTCCCGCTGTTGAAGAACCTGAAGTTCCTGTGAAAATATATAGCATTGGGGATCCGGGTCCTGCCGGTGGGCTAGTGTTTTATGATAAGGGCGAATACGGTGACGGATGGAGATTCCTTGAAGCTGCTTCAGCGGGATGGAGTGGCTCACCATATGACCCTAAAGCACAATGGGGAGCATTCCCTTTTACTATGAATGGAGCCGTACTGAAGACAGGCTTGGGAGACGGGTTGGAAAACTCTGAGCATATTGTTAACTATAACAAGCACATACAGGCTAATCGTGAAACGTATGATCAATTACCTGAAGGCCAAAAAGTGTTGGCATACGATCATAACGGTTCTGTTGCTGCGGCATTATGTCTTGATGCCGTCATAAACGGATTTGATGATTGGTATTTACCATCTCAGGATGAATTGGAATTAGTCAGGAACAATCTATATAAAAACAACCTGGGCTCCTTACAGGCCGACTTGTTTTGGAGTTCCAGCATGAGCAATGATCGAAGCGGGACGATGATGAATTTTTGGAATGGGGCTATCGGCGGAAGCTACTCGAATACATCGTACTACGTGCGACCGGTGAGAAAATTCTAACGCCAAAAGTCTTAGTGAGTTTCTTTTTCAATAGACCCTTGCTCCCTCATTGTCTTACGGATACACTCACGGTATGAGTGTTGTAATCGGAAACTATTTTCAAGAAGCTCTGAATTTCGAAACGGTCATCGCCACGCTAGGGCAAAGTGAGACAACATTAGATCCGATGTTCGATGAACTTGCCAGACAGGTCGACGTTTCAGTCCCGTTGGTCGAATGTGTTTCCGAATACGGCAAGTTCCTTGGTGTACCACTTAAAAAGCTGCTGGAAACATACCAAAAGGTTGCTTTGTCATTTAGAAAACTATCGCATTCGGACAGGGTCTTGAAACGAGGAACCCCCGATTATCCTTTGAATGTTCAGCAAGACTCCTTCACCCCGAGGTTTCTCTATGTTCGGGGAAATCATGAGTTGCTCTGCCACACCATCGTCTCGATAACAGGAACGAGGTCTCCTAGCGGCGAAGCGAAACGTACCGCTAAAGAGACTGTCACCATGTTGAAAGATACGGGATATGCAATTGCTTCGGGGCTCTCGATGGGAATTGACGGTATTGCGCACCTTACCTGTTTGGCTGAACAGGTGGATGCGATTGCTGTTCTGGCGACATCATTGGCAGATGCATACCCAGTGCAGCATATTGCGTTACAGGAGAAGATTGCGGAAAAAGGTCTGTTGATAACTCGTTTTTCACCTTCCGCGATCGCACAAAAATGGTATTTCCCGCTACGATCAAGACTGATGAGTTCATTGGCAGCAGTCACCATGGTGATCGAAGATCGTGACGGTGGCGCTGCAGTACGTCAAGCCGAGTATGCATTGGAACAGGGCAGGCATGTGTTGCTGTATAATCACACTGTTGAAAATAGGATGCTCCAATGGCCTAGAAGGCTAGCGATTCGTCCCGGAGTGATGATCGTCAAACAACCGTCACAGATTGTGAAGACACTACGCAACGTGTTGGAAAAAGGAAACGATCAAGAAAAAGTCATGCAAACAATGGGCCAATTGACTCTATTTTAACAGTATTTTTCGCAACCGCTTCATATTGACATTAAACAGTACCTTCCGTAGTATTCAACCCTATGAAAGCCAATGAACTACGTCAAAATTTTATTGATTTCTTCGTTTCGAAGGATCATAGCCAGATTTCGGGGGCTTCGTTAATACCTGAAAACGATCCTACCGTGCTGTTTACAACCGCTGGAATGCATCCTCTTGTCCCTTACATCCTAGGTGCGGAACACCCTGCGGGAACACGGCTGGTCGATTACCAGAAATGTATTCGCACGGGCGATATCGATGCGGTAGGAGATCCGCATCATCTGACATTCTTCGAAATGCTTGGCAACTGGTCTTTGGGTGATTACTTCAAGAAGGAAGCCATCCGATACAGTTACGAATTTTTAACCGAATGGCTTCATATCGACGCGAGCAAGCTTTCGGTGACGGTCTTTGCCGGTGAAGAAGGCATTCCCCGTGATGAAGAATCGGCTAATCAGTGGAAATCCTTGGGTATTCCCGAAGAGCGGATTTACTTTTTACCGAGGGAAGACAATTGGTGGGGCCCGGCAGGGGAGGTAGGACCATGCGGTCCCGATACAGAGATGTTCATCGACACCGGGCGGACGGCCTGCGGTCCTGAATGCAAACCGGGATGCAAGTGTGGGAAGTATTTTGAAATCTGGAACGATGTGTTCATGGGATATCGCAAGACTCATGAAGGCTCTTATGTCGAAATGGAGCGCAAGTGCGTCGACACCGGTATGGGCATCGAACGAACCATCGCCATCTTGCAGGGAAAGAAGTCTGTCTACGAAACTGAAGTATTCGCTCCGATCATAGAAGGAATCAAATCACTGAGTCAGTATCAATACGGAACCGAAGAGGAAAAGGATATCTCTGTAAGGATCATCGCTGACCATGTCAGGACATCGACATTCATCCTCGGAGACCAGCGAGGAGTAAAACCATCCAATGTCGGGCAAGGGTACATCCTGCGACGTTTGATTCGCCGTGCGGTTCGCCACGGCCGCAAGCTCGGAATCGAAGGGAAATTCCTTGCACAACTTGCCAAGGTCGTGATTGACCTTTATAGCCAGGCATACCCTGAATTGGAACAGAATAAAGAGTTTGTTTTGTTTGAGCTCGGTATCGAGGAAGAGAAATTTTCATCCACATTACAAAAAGGCGAACATGAATTCGAAAAAATGTTACCCAACCTTCTCAAAGGCAATTCAACGATGCTCAATGGGCGGATTGCGTTCAAACTATACGACACATTCGGATTCCCGATAGAGTTGACCGAGGAACTTGCCAAGGAACACGGATTCAGCGTCGATATCGAAGGATTCAACGCAGCATTTGAGAAACATCAAGAAATTTCTCGTGCGGGAGCTGAACAGCAGTTCAAAGGCGGTCTTGCCGATCACAGCGATCTTACCACAGCCTTGCATACCGCAACACATTTGCTCCATCAGGCATTGCGTACCATTCTCGGAGAGCATGTCGGTCAAAAAGGTTCGAATATTACGGCAGAGAGGCTACGATTTGATTTTACTCACGATGCTCCGATGACTGATGAACAACTGCAAAAGGTCGAAGACATGGTAAACGACGTGATTAAACGAGATTTGCCCGTTTCATTTGAGACCATGACCGTCGAAGAAGCTAAGGCGCAAGGAGCGATTGCATTTTTCGATAGTAAGTACGGAGAGCAGGTCAAGGTATATAGCGTCGGTGATTTTTCAAAAGAAGTGTGCGGTGGCCCGCATGTCGAACATACCGGGACGATGGGACGCTTCAAAATCCAGAAAGAACAATCATCTTCTGCCGGAGTGCGTAGAATCAAAGCGGTACTCGAGAAATAGTACGGGCTATCACGATACCGATTGCGCGTGATTTTCAAGCGTTATTGCTTTCAATAAGGTTGCACGCCCGATCGGTACTGATATATTCCACATCCACCCGCATCGACGGGACGTGGGGGAATTTCTGTCGCAGCGATTCGATGTCCCAGCCAAACAGAGGGGCCAATCCATAGGCTTCACGTAGCGGTGAACAGGCAATGGCTTGCCTGATGAATTCCGGTTGTCGCTCGAACAATGCCTGATGAGGCTGTAAAGATGTGAGCAGGGGCAAAAGGTGATCGATTTCAACCCATAATCCCTGTAATTGCAAATCCTGTTCTTCTAGCGTCTGCCTATTCTCCGCATGCTCGTGTATCAGGTCGCTTTGTACGTAGAGATTCCTGAAACGCAGCACATCATCATAATATTCGCTGATCAAGGTAATCGGTTTTCTTGCGCCAACTACGATACCCAATTCCTCCCTGCATTCGCGTTCGATACATTCACGATAGGTTTCGTGATTATCTATGCCCCCGCCCGGAGTGAGGTATTGTTGGCGTTGTTGTAATACTGTGAAAAGTATCTTTTGACCATGTACTATGATTGCCCTGCAAGCGTTTCTGCCATCGGGAATGTTCCCGCCGGATCCTTTGCTGTGGATGGTCGCTGAGAGTACCGTATCGTGAATTTTCATGATTGATAGGTTGCATGCAATTTCGCTGTCGCCACTATATGACCTTTGATAGCATTAAGTAATTCTTGCTTTGAAAAACCCTGCTGCATTGCCACATCACTATCCAAAGCCCAAAGGGTGAGTACGTACGTATGCATCCTGTCGGGTGGGGCAGGACCTCCGTAACATGCATATTGCAGTGCGGTTTCCTTTCTGCGGGGATTGAACCAACTGTTCACTCCTTGGATGAAGGTTCGGTTCGTTCTTGAAGCATCGTCGGCAATCACGGTGTCGTGAAGATTCGCCGCCATCCAATGAGTCCAGGGAAAACCACACACCGGTATCGAATCAGGATCATCGAAAATGAATGCAAATGAAACGGTATCGTGCGGAGCTTCATGAATCTCAAAAGGAAATGATCGTACAGGCATCCCGTTTATGACATCGTCTCCGAATTTGCCGTAAATGATATCTAGGGCACCGTCCACGACAGCCGAACTGGTAATCTTCATAGCTATTGCTCCTTTCTGTTCAAAGGTACCGCAAGTTGACCACAGGCTCCATCTATCTTTCTTCCTCGGCTTATCCTGCGGGTGTGTGGGACTCCCAGTTTGTCCAGATATCCGGTAAAACTTTCAACTTCATAATTCGAGGGTGTTTTCCAAGGCATTTCGTCGACTTCATTCCATGGGATGAGATTCACGATGACATCCAGACCCCGGGTGAATGTAGCCAATTTACGGGCAGCTTCTTCATCCGTGTTTGTCTTGCGCAGCATTACATATTCAAGGGTGAAGCGTTTGCCGATCACATGCTGGTAATGTATCAACGACCCCTTGAGCTCGTTCAGATCATACGCTTTGTTAACCGGCATAAGAGTACTACGTAAATAATTGTCGGCGGTGACAAGCGAAACAGCAAGGCGCACGGGAATATGGGTTTCTGCAAGTTTGATGATCTGTGG
>JAAYIV010000024.1 GCA_012523305.1 Spirochaetales bacterium | reverse complement strand
GTAATCCTCTTCATCCAAAGTATCGAGCAAAAGGATATACCCTACATGAAGGATGCGTTCCTTTACTTGGTTCCAATCGATATCTTCTTGGCAAAATTGTGCGTTCGCTCCTCTATATTGGAAAAATGTTCGCTGCAGCGTGGCTTCGTCATTCATCACGAAGGTGAAGCTGGTCGAACCTTCTTTTTTAACACTATTCAAACTGATATTGTCATGCTCGGAAAGTTTTTCCAGGATATATTCTCCATTCGAATCATCTCCGATTCTCCCAAGAGCCCTTAATTTGATCTTTGGATCAAGTTTTGCCAGATCGACCAATACATTACACACCGCTCCTCCTATTGATTTGATCGGAGAGCCGGTGATCGTAGCTAATTCACCAATTTTCGGCATGCACGTAACAGGATATTGAAAATCGACAATCATATTTCCCGCGATACAAATTCCTTTTCTCTCTGGCATGATAACCTCCGCAAGCTTCCGCCCGTTTCACAAACCGGTAGAATACACTGTGGTCTGATAATAAAGGTACTGCCAGGCAAGAAGAATATCCCGACCTGGCAGTTGTAGTATCGCATGCATTAACCGATGAATCCACCCTCTGTTTACATAATAATCAGTAAGCGGCCTCTGCTACATTCTCAGTAATGGTAATCGTTACATCAGGATGGTCTTGCAACAATGTGATGGGAAAACAAGCAGACTTTTCTCCATAGGCTGCCTGACGAACTACTGCCCGATGCCAATCGCGGAAGCAATACAACCTAATCTTTCTAGACTCTAGTATTTCTTTCATTCCCACCGTCACGCACCAATGTGGCATCGCATCGATTGCCCCATTGAGGTCTCCCACTGCATTGATCGTCCTTGTCTCACATGAAATTGCCAATACGCGGGTCTCTCTCCGGGTGAATTCTTCAACGGAAACTTTTTCCGGTTCGTTAAAAGCTACATGACCGGTTATTCCTATTCCTCCGAAACAGACATCGACACCGCCGAGGTGTCCTATTGTCTTCGCAATAGTCGTACAATCATCGGGATCGGGAAATATTCGTTGTCGTTCCTCCATGACAAGATCTTTCCTGATCTTCTCATATACGGTTCGTTGCATGAAACCTCTGAAGCTCAGTCGGTGGTTCTTGTCGATATATCGCTTGTCGTCCGATAAGTATTCATCCATATTGATGAACCACACGTCATGGAGGTCCAACGATAACGAATTTACCATATCTACGAAGATCGGATACTGCCCGACCGGTCCGACCGGGACGATGAAGACAGTGTTTTTCCCCTTCGCATTGTTCTCTTGAATGGTTCGCACCATTTCTGTGGCCATCATATCGAAAACCTGCACCGCTTTTCCTGCTTTAATGATAGGGATACGCGCATTGTCTCCCAACGTATCTTTACCGATGGTAAAATAATCCATATGAATACCACCTTAGCTATGAGCCGGACAGGCAAGGTCTTCATGAACCGAAGCAGTGCCGTCAGCCATGCAAAGATGAACACTTGCCGTTGTAAACGCTTTTGGCAATGCAAGGATATTGGGACTAGGTCCGACGATTTTTTTTGCATCTTCCAACGCAGCTTCAAATGTAGCTCTGGTCTTCATTCCCATGCTTCTTGCATATCCGGGTTCCTGACCTCCGACTATGTAGATCGCCGAGCAATTTTTCTCTGCGATATGGCCACATGAGATCATTGAGAATGCATGGAACGGATGGTATCCGTAGCGATAGCGATATGCGTCGATATAATGCTGTTCTTTGCTGAACGCTTCTCCGAATCGTTCGATATCGGGAAGGATATTCGCATAATCGTGTTGGAACAGCTCGAAGGTCTCACGGTATGAAGGGAATTCCTCATCATGGAAGTAACCGTTGCACAGTGATGAGCAAATCACCACCGGATTGTCGGTCAGCACGCGTTTGTGCCTGATGATCTGGGCCGAAATCGCTTGGAGCATGAGAATCGGATTCGTACCCATTCCATTGCCGTAATGGAATGCTTGGGGCATGCCGAACACCATCACATCATACTTCTTCTTTGCCCAATGCACATAGGTGCGTTTGTCCGCGACTTCCCAGGAAGCCTTCTGAACCATATCGGCTTGACCCGCGAAGACACCGATCTGACGCTGATACGTATCAAGCACTGCATCGCATACGAAGAATTTCTTACCCATGCAAGTCTCCATATGTTGGCCGATGGCATCGAACTTGCTTCGCATAAGGCTGTTCGTACTTACGGGAATGAAATCATCGCGATGCATCACCGCCGGCGTATGATGGGCCCCGATACATTTCCAATGGGTGATTCCCGTGGCACAGTGTTTGTATCCGCCTGAATATCCGCCATAGGGATTGCCTAGAGCGTGTCCGATCAACACGGCGACATCCGCATCGAACACTTCCTTGTTCATGATCACATGTGCGTCGTATTGCTTTTCTTTCCCAAGATCTACAAGATTGTCCCAATCCTCACTGTCATGGTTTACTATCTGGCCCTTATCCCAGAATCGATTGAAGACAGCTTCTCCAAGGATACTTTTGATTTCTTCTTTCTTATTCTTTCTGTGCAAACCGTTAGAGCAAATCAGTTTGATATCTTTTTCACTTGCTCCCGCTCTGATGCATTCTTCGATTATGATCGGGATGGAAACCTTTCTGTGAGAGTTATCCTGGAATCCGCCTTTGACACGATCGGGGAAAATGATAACGACTTTCGATCCTTTTTTAACAAGGCAAGAAAGAGGAGGCATTCCCATAGGGTCCAGGATAGCCTCGCGCGTACTTTTTTCGATATCTTTCAGAATCGGTGGATCGGCAACGGTTTCGCCCGGGATGAAAATGTCGGTGGAATCCGGGAGGTTGGCTTGCATGAATCCATGGCCATATTCAAACGCTACATTCATCTTGATTGTTCTCCTTTCACGTATAAATCAACGATCTCAATATATTCTTCGGGATAAAAACCAATGTTTCCTGTGAATCTTGTCAAAGCGATAAGACCTCCGTCCAAGGCAGCGATGGATCCGATCGACTCGGCATTCTCTCGCTTTAACCCTCCGCCATACACGAGCGGAGCCGAACAGATTGACTTGATGAGTTCTGCACTCTCTTTAATCTGGGCTGCATCCGGCGGGGTCTTTCCCGGTCCGATAGCCCAAATCGGTTCATAAGCGAGTACGATATCGTTCAACGGCAAACCATCGGTTCCGGAAGTTATCTGGTGAGCCAGCACCTGTGCGCGTTTGGCAACTTGCTCGGCGGTCTCACCGATGCAATACAATACCTTCATCTTTGCTTTCAAGGCACATCTGATCTGGCCTTTCAGCAATTCATGGATGGCCTTATCGCAATGATCAGTGCTGGCATGTGCCATACTCATCATTTCAGCGAGTGCCTTTCGTTGTTCACTATGGCCGATGATGGTCCACGAACAACCTGCCGATACTGCGGCATTGGCAGTCCTCATGGTGGTAAAGGCTCCGAAGTTCCCTCCGGTTGCCGTATCGGCATGATGTACTCCCTGGCAGCCAATTTCCACCGGGACAGGGGCTGTGGCTTGCTTTGCCTTTACCGCAGGCAATAGGTGTGCTTCGGGGAAAAAAATCGGGAACGAATGTGTCGTGCCGAGCTGAGGTCGCTCGCCGAGCTGTTGCTCGAGAGAAGTAACGATCTTGGTTGCCCATTGATCCATCGGAGCTAACGTATTGACTCCGCCATATTCGGTTCCGATGTCAAATCTTTTTAAGTTTAGGAAAATGTAGTTTTTCATAAATTTCACCACTTGTGCAAATATTTGGATTAATTTCTCACCATTTGTATCTAATCTGTAGTGTATATGCTCTTATTAATTATGTAAAGGAATAAAATAGAGATAAATAACCTTTTTTCTCTTTACAAAATGAAACAGTCACGCAATAATATGAACTAGATGGTACGTTGTATTTTTTCATCTTATTCCAAATTTTTGGATTCTAATATGAGTTACTGCAACGATTTTTGGATTTTAAACGTGCTAAAAGGGGAATACTATGCCAGCACCTGTTCAAGATAGCCAATTGAAGAAGAAGGCCAGGAAACTAAAGGATTTTTCTGACGGTACCGCTAGAACCCGATACATACTGATGGCGATTTCAATCATAGGAGGCTTTGCCCTATGGTTTCTCATTACCCTTATCCCAACTATCAATACGTTCCTTGCCAGTCCCAAACAAGTCTGGAATGCGCTTTTATCAGAATCGGCAGCCAATGGCCGATACTTCAAAGATATTTCTATTTCGCTTCAAAGGGTTCTGATCGGGTTCGGTCTCGCGTTCGTTTGTTCGATCCCGGTTTCATTCTTGATGGGATGGTATCCCAAGGTTCGTAACCTCGTGGAACCATGGATCCAGTTCATGAGG
Source organism: Spirochaetales bacterium (assembly GCA_012523305.1). GTDB lineage: Bacteria > Spirochaetota > Spirochaetia > Sphaerochaetales > Sphaerochaetaceae > JAAYDK01. Next base: position 2,649 of record JAAYIV010000024.1, on the reverse strand, counting down.
ACGATTCCTCCGATCGCCCTCATTCCTCTCGTCATATTGGCAATGGGGTTGGGAGAATCACCGAAATACACGATTATTTTCGTCGCCGCCTTTTTGGTTATGGTGGTGACGATCTATCAGGGAGTAAAGGAAGTCGACAAGACTCTTGTAAAGGCCGCCTACACATTCGGAGCGAGCGACAAGGACCTGTTCTTTGACATTGTTATTCCGGCATCATTTCCATACATCCTGGTAGGGGCCCGTTTGGGAATGGCTGCTTCGTTGACGACTCTCATAGCGGCAGAACTGACAGGAACGACATTCGGACTGGGAGCCCGTATTCAAGGAGCCCAACAATTTATGGATACTTCGATCGTGTTACTGGGTATCATTACCATTGGCATCATCGGTTTCGTCCTCGACAAGATCCTTCTTCTGATCGAGAAGAAGTTGACCACATGGAAGTAGGGGTTCCCATGACAGAAAAATTAATCACAATCAAAGACGTACACAAAGAATACAAAGTTGAAAACGGGGATAACGTTAATGCTCTCAATGGAGTGACCCTTGACATCGATAAGAATGAATTCGTGTGCGTCGTGGGTCCTTCGGGCTGCGGTAAGACGACCTTGCTCAATATTATTGCGGGACTGGAAACCTACGATAGCGGTAAGGTGACCATGCACGGGCAACCGATAGTCGGTCCCGGACCCGACCGGGGAGTCATCTTCCAGCAATACGCATTGTTTCCTTGGATGACTGTTAGAAAAAATATTGAATACGGGTTGAAATTCATCCGCAAACCCCGGAACGTCGAGAGTATCGATGAGAGTGGCAACAAGACGGTCACCACGGTACTGGAACGATATGATACCAAGGAAAAGCACGACTTGGCAAACCGCTATATCAAGATGGTGAACCTCACCGGGTTCGAAAACAGTTTTCCCAAAGCTCTATCGGGTGGAATGAAACAGCGTGTTGCCATCGCGAGAGGCTACGCCTTGAATTCTGAAGTACTGCTGATGGATGAACCGTTCGGTGCCCTCGATGCCCAGACCCGTGCCCAATTGCAGGAAGATTTGCTCAAAACATGGGAAACGGAGAAAAAGACCATATTTTTTATCACCCATGACGTTGATGAGGCGGTGTTGTTGGCAACGCGGGTGGTGATCATGAGTGCCCGTCCCGGGCAAATAAAAGAAATTGTCGACATCGATCTGCCGTATCCGCGAACACAAGCGACGAAACTCGATCCGGTATTCATGAAGCATAAGAATTATATCTGGGAAACAGTATACAAGATGTACTTGGAGATTCCCAAATAGGTTGTGAATCTTCCCGGCCGTGTGTCCGGGATGTCAACATAACATTGTATCAGGAGGAGATATGAAGAAACTACTGATGGTATCATTGATGACCCTCTGTGTATTGTTTGCAGTCAGCGCTGCCGGAACTGCAGAGACCGCGGGTCCCAAATTAGTAGACGTTCGAGTTGGTATCCACGCCAATGAAGGTGGAGCACCGCTAGCAGCGGTTGCACAGGAAGAAGGATTCTTTGCCAAATACGGCATCAATCCGATCTTTACGATTGTTGAAAGCGGCCCTGCCGAAATGACCGCGATGCGTGCTGACAACCGAACCCTCGATATCGGGTATATCGGAGCCGGTGTCGCATGGAATCCGATTGACGGAGCCGGCAATTCGCTTTCATTCGTATTTCTTGACTGCTTGAGCAATGCTGAGATGTTCATCGCCAAAAAAGGCCTTTTTGTCGATGCCAACAACAACGGCAAATTCGACAACGATGAAATCTTTACCGGTTTGAAAGGCAAGAAGGTGTACATCGAAGTCGGAACAACTCCCGGCGGTTGGTTCAAGGCTCTCTTGGAACTGATCAATGCAGGTAAACCCGCTAATCAGCAATTATGGATTCACAGCGAAACCAGCAGCTACATGGCTGGGTACACCGCACCAAACAGCGATCCTGCCTTACGCATCGAGGTCATCAATACGTTGAACTCCAACTTGCCCGCAGGTATGGCTTCTGCTGCCGGTGGCATGGATGTCGTGGTCGGGTTCTCTCCGGCGACAAGCACCATCTTGAAGACCAACGCAAATGCTGAACTGATTGCCACTACCGTCGGAAACTTCCCTCCTGAAAAATCCTTCCCGTCTACTTGGGTGGCCAGCGACAAATGGTTGACCGAACATCCGGAAGTAGCCCAAAACTTCATCAACGCTTTGTATGAAGCAGGTGTTTGGAGAGCAGAAAACATTGATAAGGCAATGCGTGCCGGTGAACGGCTCAGCCAGAAACCCACCGGCACATTCGATCCCACCAACCTTGTTGCCCCGACCAAGGCAATGTACGAAGATTGGTTTGCCACCAAAGACAGTAACGGATACCTTTATATGAAGGCTCTGTATGATGTGCGAGTTCCTAACGTACCAGCTGGCAATCCGGTCAAGAGCTTTGAGAAATCTTTCAATGACACGTATGTGCTCAAAGCTATCGCCGCTCACAAATAATCATGTAACATTTCAGGGAGTCTGCAACCGCAGACTCCCTCAGGTAACAAGGTAAAAAGGGAATCCCATGTTCATCACTTGCAAAGAAAGTAGGGAGATCACACCGTATCTTGAAGCGCACAAGTCTCAGATTGAACGCGT
>JAAYIV010000138.1 GCA_012523305.1 Spirochaetales bacterium | reverse complement strand
TTGCCATCCATGACATTTACCTTCTAGTATTATCCCTATCTCTACATATCAGAGGAGGATTGCTCATGGAGCACACTGAGAAAAGACTATACATAGTAATTCTTTCGATGCTCCTCATGATGATCGTAGCGGGATTCGCCACTGATGGTATTATTAAGACCGTCGTACACATATGGGAATTACAATATACAAGAGCACGTCTGATTCAAGATTTTACTGTGACAAGCATAGGTGCGGCGTTAGTAAATGCGGCTTTGGTAGGACTCATCGGCCTTATCGTTGTCTTTTTCTCGGAAGTCCATCTGGCCGGCCCGACGGTGGCATCAATTCTCACCATAACCGGGTTTGGTTTGTTTGGGAACACACCGTTTAACAGTATCCCCATTATTCTCGGGGTTTGGATTGCATCCCGTTTAGCGCGCAAGAGCCTGGGATCTTACAGTTTGATCGCTCTATTTGGCACCGCATTGGGACCATTGGTTACCTTAGTGGCTTTTGAGCTGACGGGATCGGTATTTTGGATGTTACCGCTGTCAATTATCGTCGGATTGGCTGTGGGATTCATCCTTCCGGCTGTCGCGGGATCTTTATTGGTGATTCATCAAGGATACAATTTGTACAATGTGGGATTCTCATGCGGATTCATTGGTTTGTTTGCAGCGGGTTTTCTTAAGGCTCTGCACAGTCTTGATGACTTGATTATAGTTTGGAATACACAGAACCACCTGACACTGATGTTACTGATACCGGTTTTTGCCATTTATCTCATCATTTGCGGTGTATGCATCGAAGGCAAACATTCTTGGAATTCTTCATGTAAGGATTTTATTAAAATTCAAAAACATAGCGGAAGATTACCATCAGATTTTACGGATATGAATTCAATCGGCGGCACGCTTATCAATATGGGGGTACTGGCACTTATATGCTGGACATATGCCATGATAATAAAAGCACCGTTAAACGGACCGGTTCTCGGGGGTATTTTCACCGTGATAGCATTTGGCGGATTTGGAAAGCATGTACGGAATTGCCTGCCCGTTATGGCTGGCGTAATCATAGCAACATTGGTATTTGGAAAGAGTCTTGTCGCTCCCGGTCCGATTTTGGCGCTTTTTTTCTGTACGACATTGGCACCGATAGCTGGTCATTTTGGTTGGATAGCTGGAATTATCGTAGGATTCATACATCTATTTATGGTTGAAACAACCGCAACTTGGCACGGAGGATTGGATCTATACAACAATGGGTTCGCAGGAGGGTTGACTGCAACGCTATTTGTCGCTTTCATGCAATGGTATCGTACTAACAGACCGCAGGAGGATTTCAAATCATGAAACGAAAAGAATTTTTAAGCAGGTTGATTGGTGAAATCAGCGGGTATATTCTTGAATCGAATCCTCTGAGGATGGTTATCTCACTCCACCAAGAAGAAGACGGGGCCCATATAATTATTTTCGATGACAAAATACGAGATAAAAACGAATTACAAGAAATTCGCAAAGCATTGAATCCTACTGAAAAACGTCCTGAGTTGGCTGAATATTATGGTATGATGGCAGGTAGAGACGCAGCCTGGGATACTCGGTTGAAACTCGTCGGATGGCAAATCAAGAAAGCAACCGTTGAGAACAACGATAGTGGCACACAGATCGAGCTCTGGCTTGGAGAGGATTCTTTTAACCCTGCGAACTTCACCATGTAGAGATGATGCCGGATCGCATCATTCCCATTCGATGGTCCCTGGAGGCTTGCTTGTTATGTCGTACAACACCCTGTTGACCCCGGCAACTTCGTTACAAATCCTTGAAGCAGCCCGCTGAAGTACTTCAGGGGGAAACCTGAACCAGTCGGCTGTCATCGCATCTTCGCTCGTCACCGCACGAAGCGAACATACTTCACGATATGTTCGCTCATCGCCCTGAACTCCCACGCTTTTAACGGGAAGCAAGCACGCCAAGGCCTGCCAAATCTCCCCATATAATCCTGCCTTCTTTATTTCATCGATAAAAATCGCGTCGACCTCACGCAGAGTATCCAACCGCTCTTTGGTAATTTCCCCAACGCATCTCACACCAAGCCCCGGACCAGGAAACGGATGACGATAGACGATTTCATCCGGCAAACCGAGTTCTTTCCCCAATTCTCGAACTTCATCTTTGAATAATTCTCTCAACGGTTCGAGCAATTTGAAGTTCATCGTCTCAGGCAAGCCGCCAACGTTATGATGGCTTTTAATAGTGGCCGAAGGACCTCCCGAAGGGCTAATACTTTCGATTACATCGGGATACAAGGTCCCTTGGGCTAAGAATGTGACATCTTTCACTTCGTTCGCTTCGTGTTCAAACACATCGATAAATACTTTTCCGATTGTCTTACGTTTCAGTTCCGGATCAGTGATTCCTTTTAGCGCGTCGAGGAAATGTTGTTCGGCATCTGCGAATCGCAATGGAATCTTGAAGGTATCGCGAAATATTTTTATCACCAAATCAGCTTCACCTTTTCTCAACATTCCATTATTGACGAAAACACAGGTAAGCTGATTCCCGATTGCCTTATGAATCAACGCTGCAACGACCGAAGAATCTACCCCACCGGATAATCCGCATAATACTTTCTTATTTCCTACGATCGATTTTATACGTTCAATTTCTGATTCAATGAACGAGCCAACATTCCAATCAGTGTTGGCCTTACAAATATCCAATACAAAGTTAGAGATAATCATGTATCCTTCAGTGCTATGGACCACTTCAGGATGGAACTGTACGCCATAGATATTCTTTTCATGATTTTCCACGACCGCTAACGGGCAATTCTCCGTCGAAGCGGTACATATGAATCCTTCCGGGGCATGAACGACAGAGTCACCGTGACTCATCCACACCTGTGAAGCATCGGGCATGCCTTTGAGTAGTTCCGATGAAGGATCAATGTGAGTAAGATGTGCAAATCCATATTCCCGGCGGTCCGGACGCATCACAGCACCTTTATTGAGCACGCTAATGATCTGCAGGCCATAACAAATTCCAAGTATCGGGATACCCAACGCGAATATGCGCTTATCAGGATGAGGAGCATCCTTGGCAGTGACGCTCGCAGGACCTCCGGAGAATATTATTCCTTTGGGTCCAATCGCCTTGATTTCATCCAAACTGATGGTATAGGGAACTATCCTGCTGTACACATGCTGTTCGCGAATCCTGCGAGCAATAAGTTGACTGTACTGGGCACCAAAATCAACAACCAGTATCGTATCGTGAGTATGTTGAATCATCAAAGCATTCTCCTATCGCATGAATGAAAGAACAGGGGGGTAAGCCAAAACAGTGGATTTGGCGACAATAATGCCGATTATCACACCCACACCCGATTGCAAAAGATTCAAGGGCACTTCTACCAATGCCGGTTCAAATCCATAAAACAGACTGGCAGTAAGGTAGTATCCTGCCACCATGACAACCATACCGACCACACCTGCTAACGCCATTCGCCACACCGGAGTGTTCAGCGTTGTCTGATTTTTCTTTTTGGTCGGAAGGGCAATACATCCCATGATCATGCCTTGTAAGCCGTGAACGATCAATGAAAATGGTGCCCATTGAGCATAGCCTCCCAATAAATCAGCCAACGCACTGCCAAGACCTCCGGCAATGGCTGCGACCCAGGGACCAAAAAGAAAAGCTGCGAAACAAATCACCACATCACAAAGGCTGATATAGCCTTTGACCACGGGAGTAGCAATTTTAGGTACCATGGTGAAGACCACCACAACAGCAGTCAAGATTGCAACCAATGAAATCTTCAATGCGACTTTTGAAGATTGCCTTGAATGATTAGTGTTATCAGCCATATAGTTGCTCCTAATACCTCTCCGTTTACACCATTCCATAAAATATTATGAATGAAACAATATCCAGAACAGTACGCAAATGATAACGGAAAGAGCGCAATGGGTAAAGAGACTGCGGTTTGTTTCAAGACTGC
>JAAYIV010000137.1 GCA_012523305.1 Spirochaetales bacterium | reverse complement strand
CGTCCGAATCCGATGATTCCCATAATCTTGCCATCCAATTCGATTAACGGATAATCCCAAAAACAGAAATCTTTTGCTGTTTGCCATCGTCCCGCACGGACAGCATCGCTGTGGTGGGCAAACCGATTGCAGATTTCCAATAGCATCGCGATGGCGAACTGGGCAACAGCTGCTGTTCCATACGTAGGGATATTGGTCACTGTAATCTGCAATTCTTTTGCTGCTTCGGTATCCACCACGTTGTAACCGGTGGCAAGTACACCGATATATTTCAGGTGTGGGCAAGAAACCATGGTCTGTCGCGTGATGGGGACTTTATTGACAAAAATGATCTGGGCATCACCGATTCTCTCGATAATACGATCGCCGTCGGTCCTATCATATACCGTCAATTGTCCGAGAGAGGACAAATCATCCCACGACAGATCTCCGGGATTCTCTGCAAATCCATCCAACACTACGATGTTCACCTGTCTGTCCTTTTTCATATCGACTGATCCTTCGTATATTTTTTCATCTCTCATACTCATACCATATTAGTCCATTCAATTACATCCCATGCTGTCATGCTGCGTTTTCACTTGCCTGCATTTTTTTGTTGTGTTGGCAGTTGAAAAACATTTACAATACATCATGCGAAGCGTCGTATTGGCAATCGGAGTATTACTCCTAGTTGTCTGTATCATTGCCATCAATAATAACATGGGTCTCGCTCATGATGCTCCCACTGCCGTAGCCGGAAAGTTAGATATCAGCTATTTTGCTTTTGATGCGATGAAACCAATTCAACTCAATGGAGAATGGGAATTTGCCTATTCAGCGATCGATCATTCAACAATACAAGAGTATTCATTTATCAATGTTCCATCAAATTGGGCAAATAAGGGCCATGAGGCTTTTGGATCAGCGGTGTACAGATTACTTATCCAAGTCCCTCAAGCTGGAACTTACGCATTGCTGATCGATAACATCTATACAGCCTACCGTTTGTATATCGATGGCCAGTATCAGATTGAAATCGGAAAAATTTCTTTGGATCAAGAACATTCGCGCCCACGATTCACTGATTCGGTGATAACCTTCACCACCGATGACACTTCGGTTGAAATAGTGTTTGAGACATCTAATTATTTTCATCGAAGTGCAGGAATGTTGGTCGCACCGATTCTCGGTCATCCCGATGATATAATCAGGATTCTCACATCCTCGCACATTATTTCGATGATTCTTGTCGGAATTTTTTTAGCCACGGCGCTGTTCATCCTATACTTCTACCATTCTACGAACAGAGACGTTTCGTTGATTTATTTTGCCACTCTCTGTATCGTGCTGGCGATTCGTGCCATGGCAGCCAACAGCCTTTTGGCAATCCTGATTCCAAATATTCCTACATGGCTGGTATCAAAGCTGGAGTATGCCACTATCGGAATCAGCATCGCGCTATTGGCACTCTATAGCCGCATCGCGTTCCCAAAGGTGCTGCCAAAAATACTTGAAGATATCATGGTGGGTATATCATTGGCTTACTCCGCTACGGTAATCGCTACCCCGATTAGTATTTATAACCATTTATTCTTGCCCTATACCGTATTCTTTGGCCTTATCCTAGCTTTCTGGATCATTTCAATGACTATCCAGTTTTTCTCATGCAAGGCTGTTCCGACAACAATACTTTTGGGTAGTTGGGTATGTGTGCTTTCGATACTAATCCAGGCCTTCTATTACTTTTTTGAGATACCCAATCTATTCGTGATTAACATCGCACCTATCGGAGTAGCCTTCTTTATCATTGCCCATTTCCATGCATTCTCTTGGAAGTTCATCACCGCCTTTACCATCTCAAAAAGAGATTCGGCCAAACTTGAACAGGAGGTTGCTCAAAGAACTGATGAGTTGCAACAGTTAAACGCCCAATTGAGTAAGATAGCCCGAACCGATGCTCTCACTGGTTTGCATAACCATCATGGACTGTACCAGATGACATCAAAAGAAGCCAAACAATACAATGAGCTCTCCCAAGAAGGCCTTAGCCGTTATTACTCAGTTGCATACATTGATTTGGATAACTTCAAATACTTTAACGATACGTATTCTCACAAGGCGGGAGATGTAGTACTCGCGCGATTTGCCGCTCATCTTTCTGCGGCTACCAACGATTCTGATATGGTGTTCAGGGCAGGAGGAGACGAGTTTATCGTCTTTTTACCTGGACATGATTATGAAACCTCCGAAGAATGGGCAAGATCATTACTTTCTTCATTTAACAATTTTTCTTCTGTGATCGAACAAACATTGAGCGATCAGTTGGGAATGCTTGTCTCCATACCGGCCAGACATGCCCTGAGCTGTTCGATAGGCATTGCCGTCCATGAAAGTGGCATGCTTGATATCGAATCATTGATCCAGTTGGCAGATACCGCGCTCTATGAAGCGAAGCGGATCGGTAAAGGATGCTTTCATCTTGAAGTGCTCTTACATTAAGAGCTATGCATTAATTATTGAATTATCCAATTGATACTATTCATTGGCACTCGTCATATCCAGTTTATATGAAGTCATAGCTTTCCCAAGTTATAAACCTTTATGTTATATGTACGGAGTGTAGCTATAAAAGCATTTAAAACAGATGTGTAGTAAAGAGAATCTTGATAATCAGCTATTGCTGGCAATTACATTGCTTTTGGGAATTCTATGTGAGCTCGTTCGCCTATTGAGCGTAGCTGGTCCACTACTTTCTGTGAGAGGGGCACACCGATCCGTGCACTGAGCTTTTCTGCTTCGTGTTCTTTCTGTCCGGCATAGTATACTCTCTGGCTGCCTTCTGCCAGTTCGGTGTTGTTCAATTCATTCAAGAGTCTGTCCATATCTGTCTTGAGTTCTTCAGGATCCCTGAAGACATCGAGACGGATCGCACCGAAGAAATGACATACCCTGGCACTTGTTGCGGCACTGTCCATCACCGATTTGCCAAATACACCGCCGCTGGTTATCGCTGTCATGATATCCACCATGACCGCCAGCCCATATCCTTTGTGCCCTCCGAAAATTTCTCCGGCACCACCAAGCGGAATGAGCCCGCCGCCTCGTTGGTACAGCATATCTTCAAGTAATTGGCCGGCATTACCGGTCACCAACCCCTTGGTATCGACAGCCCACCCATCGGGCAATGTCTTACCTTCACGTTCATAGACTTCTATTTTGCCCCGGGTCACCGCAGTGGTAGACATATCTAATGTGAACAGATGTTCGTTATGACCGGGAACGGACACTGCAATCGGGTTGGTACCGAACATCGCCATCCTGCCGAACGTGGGAACACCCAGCGCTGCGGTATTGGTCATACAAATTCCGACCATATCGTTTCTGGCAGCCATCTCGGAATAGTATCCTGCGATACCGTAGTGATTACTATTGCGAATCGATGCGAAGGCTGCTCCGGTTGTCTTTGCTTTTTCGATCACCTTCCCCATCGTCTGTTTGCTCAGATACATCCCCATAGCTCCGTTTGCATCCAGAACAAGTGAAATCGGTGTTTCCCGAAGGACCGTCGGAATGACAGAACCTGACATTATCCCCTTGCGAATCCCATTCTCATAACGCCATAGCCGTGCCACTCCGTGGCTCGCTATTCCACGAGCATCTGCAGCAACCAGGATTTCAGCCGAATCGGAGGCTTCTTCACGTGACAACCCAAGTTTCATGAACACATCGGTGACAAATCGCTCCAACGATTTCCGTTCAATCCTGATTTCTTGACTCATATTCCTACCTTCCTTTCCGAATACTATTCATAAAAATGTACTATCATGTCAATGCACTCAATTTTCTTTATAAAGAATGCACCGAAAGCACCAACTTGCTGTAATGCGTTTGCCCCGGATTAAGATCAATAGCGGCATCAAGGGAATTAACATGTTCCACGCAGAGAAAATCTTTATATGCTTCCAATACTTCCGGATTATTCTTCGCTACACTTTCTCCCGGATTCCAAATCACTATATGGCGTAATTGATCTTGCTCCATCCTGATACTTCTTGAAGCACTCGGATCTGCCAGCGTCACATATTTACCCGCATCCCGATATATCCGTACGAACTCTCCGGAGACCTTCACGTCTCCGGATTGGACGTACTTGTTGTCAGGTCTCGCGCTATCAAGGACATGCAATCCGTCCAACCCCGTTACTTTGCATCGTTCAAGATCTCTGACTGAAAAATAAGTATGGAATCCTTCTTCAAACGTAAACGGCTTGTCATCAATGTTTTTCACTTCCAGGAACATGGTAAGTTTTTTGGCTATCGATACTGTCAGTCGAATCGAAAACCGATGCGGCCAGATGTTCCGTGAATATTCATCATCGTGAGTGCTTAAGACCACTGTGGTCGATCCATCATTTTCGGTTGCCGTATCGATCACGTCCCAGATTTTTGTACGGACCGTCCCATGTAGTTGAAGATCTTCCCGCGTCTTGTGTTTTCCAAACCAAGGGAAGCAGATAGGAATTCCACCTCTTATCGGCTGCCCTTCTTCGAATTTGCTATGCGGGCTGACAAATAGCATGTCAGCAGTCCCTTTCGGTTTGAAGGAAACTATGTGAGCTCCATAGAGGAACATGGAACTTTCAGCATAATCGTTGTGGATCCGAAGAATTGGCAAGCCCCCCAATCCCTTATCGATCCAAGCTGTTCTTCTGCGTGGACTTAGTTGTCCGTCTTTTGTTATGTAGTCCATCGTTGCACTCTCCTATGTATCACCATCAAACGGAGCCGATGCAATATTTTCTTTGACAAATCAGTAATGTCAAGATATCATCTATCTAAGATATCAGCAAGACTGAAGGAGGCTTAATGTGAAAAAGTTCATCGCTATCACCTTACTCGTGCTTTTTGCCGGTTCAATAATGCTTTTTGCTGCCGGAGCACAGGAGGCACAAGCCGAAAAGAAGTACGTATTGAGATTCAATCACGTACTTACACCGCAAGACCCATACCATGGAGCATTTCTCAAGTGGGCTGAAGCTGTCAAGGAACGAACAAATGGCGGCTTGACCATTGAAGTGTATCCGAGTGCCCAGTTGGGAGTTGAGGAAGACATTCTCGAACAGATTCGCCAAGGAGCCAATATCGGGCAGAACACCGATGCCGCTCGTTTGGGAATGTATGTACCCGATATGGCTGCCATGAATGCACCTTATTTCGTAGAAACGCTCGAAGAGGTCGAAAAACTCAATTCGTTGCCAGTGGTCAATGAATGGAAAGCCGAACTTGAAAGAACCCAAGGCTTCAAAGTCCTTTCATTCTTCTGGGTACAGGGCTTTAGGCAGATGGTCACTAACAAACCGATCACCAAACCCACAGATCTTTCAGGACAACGCATCAGGACCCCGGGAGCTCCGATCTGGCAAGAATCTATCAGGGCCGTAGGGGCGACACCGGTTGCAATGAACTATGGGGATATGTTCAGTGGTTTGCAAACCAAGGCAATCGACGGTCTTGAGCTTTCATTCACCGCTACCGCAACCGGTAACTTCCACGAAGTATGCAAATATGTAAACGAGACCAAGCATATTTTGTTGATCAACTTCGAAGTCATCAGTAGCAAATGGTTTAATTCATTACCGGTCGAATATCAGAAGATCCTTGAAGAAGAATGTAATAAAGCCGGTCT
>JAAYIV010000136.1 GCA_012523305.1 Spirochaetales bacterium | reverse complement strand
TGAAGAGTATGAATTGTTGCGGTCGGTTCTCGATCGAACGATTGAACGTGTAACACATGGTGCGTGTGAGAGTGTACATGCCCATTATGATCTAATTCAGAGGAGTGAAAAAACATGAAAAAACGGTTTGGTGTGCTAACAGCATCTCTAGTGGTGGTGCTTTCGATGATTTCGTTGGTTTCCTGCACCTCAACAAAGTTCGCAGACGATCCTTTGGATCTCGTAGGTTCGTTGGATATCGATCGCTATTTGGGAAGATGGTATGAGATCGCACGTTATCAACATGGATTTGAGAAGACCTTGGTAGGAGCGACCGCTGAGTATTCGTTACGCGAAGACGGACGAGTGCAAGTATTGAACAGCGGATTCAAAAAAACTTTGGACGGGAAGTATACTTCGGTCAAGGCTGTTGCCTGGCGTCCCGACGAGACTGTTCCCGGGGCATTGAAGGTGAAGTTCTTCGGATTGTTTACTTCTGATTACCTTGTTTTTGGCTTGGATGAGGAAAATTACCAGTGGGCGTTGGTCGGAAACAATGACAGAGATTACCTCTGGTTCCTTTCGAGAACACCCGAAGTATCCGACGATGTACTCGCACGGATGAAAGAGATCGCCGAGGCTCAGGGATATGATTTGAGCGAGCTGTACCTTGTTCCCCAAAAAGAGAGATAATGCTACCATGGCAGTAGCACGAGGGCGATTCCTTTTCGAATCGCCCTTTATTAAAATAGGGTGGATTCGTGGACATTAAAGCAATCGCATTTGATCTTGACGGTACGTTGCTCCACAGCAGCAAGACCTTTACCGACCGCACATTAGATATGATATCAACGATGAAGAAACGGGGACTCATTCTGGTTATCGCCACAGGAAGAGGGTTGGAGAAGGCAAGGAAATTCTACGAGACGTTAGATTTGGATACTCCGTTGGTGTGTTACAACGGCTCCTGCGTGCACGACATCCATCAATCCAAGGATTTGTACGCGATGAACATCGAAGACGAAATCGCTTCGGAGATTGTCCATCAAGCTAAAAACCATGAAATCGCTCTTCATGCTTATAGTAATCATCAACTGATCTATGAGAAACCTTACAGCATGGCCAATCCCCTTGATCTTGGAAGTGGAATCATCGGAAAAGTCGTTTGCTTCGATGACATAAAACATAAAGTATTTAACAAAGCCCTCTATATCGGTAACGAAGAAAAAGTAGATGCTGCCAAGCAAGAGCTGGAGAAGCAGTTTCCAGGGCAGTTATCGATGACCTATTCGTGGCCCCAATATCTTGAGATTGTCCATGCCGAAGCAGACAAAAGTGTCGGTATCGCGAAGGTATTGGCCGGATACCGGATACAAGCCTCGCAAACGATGGCTTTCGGAGATGCTGAAAATGATATCGGCATGCTTAGGTGGGCCGGGCACGGTGTAGCTATGGAGAATGCGATGAAAGAAGTAAAGCAAGTTACCGCACATCACGCTGGTTCATGTGATGAGGATGGGGTAGCCCGCTATATCGAACAGTATTTTAATCTATGACAGGTCAACTGAATTTTAATGGAACCATGGCCCGCAATTTTATTCTGCACACTCTCTCATGCTGATATATGATCGTATGATTTCTGCACATGCGTTCTTGTCCGTCCGAAGGACCTTCATCTCCCGTTTGGCATTCTCAACAGAATCTGAAGCGTGAGCTGTGTTGACCATGATGTTGCTGCCAAACTCTCTGCGTACCGTACCCCCGGGAGCTTTCAAAGGATCTGTCGGCCCAAGCACATCCCTGATTTTTTGACATGCGCTCTCGCCTTCATAAATCAAGATCATGCATTTGACCGAACCCGGATGACTGAGTTCTTCGACCGGACACGTACTCGGTCGTTGTCCTGACATGAATTCGATGATTTGTTCAAATTGGTCATTTGCAAACTCGGCTCCGACAAAATTGATAAGTGCTTTTTCAGAATCGGAACCGAGGCGGACTTTCAGTTGATCCTCAAGAACCTCTTTTGCCTTTCTGCCGAACACGGGTGCCAGTTTTTCATTCAAGGCATCGCGGACCGGGCCATAAAATTCAAGTGCTTCGGCCACGGACATCCTATGAACCTTTATGCCTATGATCCTAAGGCCTGTCCTGCTGAACATATCCATGATTGACCCGGGTTTAGCTGACGAATAGCGCCAGTTATCGGGTTTTATGATTACAAGCGTACGTTCAATTTTTGAAGGATTGGGATAGAAAATGTTCTCTACAAGATTGGGTTCGTCGTCAAGCCATGTTCCCAAAATAGAAAGACCCTCGTCAGCATCATGCTGGTTGCGCGGTGTCATAACGGCCGGTTCAAAATAGGTGATTTTTTCAGGATTTTCAGGATCTGTGATCAAATCCGCATACGTATCGCGAATTGTTTCGCCATTTAACATTTCAACACTTCTATTTTCAGGGAAAATCGCTCCACAAGTATTGATAAGCTTGGTACAGGGATCGATTCCCCTAAAAAGCAAGAACAGCGTCCTGTGCTTACGCCCTCCGGAAGGACTCAACGCCTTTAAAGCATAATCAGCCAACAAATCTGAAGTCTTGATATTTCCAAAATCCTTACGGGTTCTTACATAATCCGCATAGCGTTTGGCCATCGGTTCGTCCATTGCGATCATTTGAGCTCCTACGAGCTCCAGATCTACACGTGATAGTAGTCTCGCGATGACGCCGCCCGTACGGCTTTTGGCGATGGTGTACGGCGTAACTAGTACGAATGATAATGTTTGCTCCATGCTCATGTGCCTCCCAGTCTCAAACATGATATCATAGCGTTTAGTACCGATTCTGTCTATCGATGATCGGTTCGATATCATACTGACTAAACCGTGTCCGATACCCAGGGGTTTTAATGAAAGAACAGGTATTTCGTGACATCTCGGGGTACTGAAATCATGAATATCTAGAAATGTATCATCCATATTGACCGCAACAGTTATTCTGTAAAGGATATATGTTACATACTGTTCAATTTTCGTGAATGAAAGCGCCATGTCTGATAATCTTGCGCATGACGGGTGTGCGTAGAAATCGATAATCGGGCCCAATCCTACTGCACGAGGCCTGTCGTGAAATAGTACACGATGCATGTGCAGATAAAAACATTTTAATATGAACGAATCAAAGGTGTGCGAACATAGATTTTACCGATCGATGGTAGCCTCAATCAGTGTGCATCAGGACTTTTCGTACTTTCAATGTTTGATCACACAACACGATATCGGCACGGTTGCCGACAGTTAGCGATCCTCGGTTCGAATAACCGAGTACTTTGGCAGGATTTGTGCTTGCCATGCGAAAGGCCATACGGTAATCGACCATGCCTTGTGCATACAGCATTCGTATGCTGTCGGTAATCAAGGTCGCCGAACCGACTAACACATTGCCATGGACATATCTGGCGGCAACACCGTCACTGAAAATTTCTTCTCCCCTATAAAACCCGGTTGTAGGACCGACTCCTGCAAGACCGACCGCGTCTGAAATCAAACAGGCATGATGGAGAGATTTCGGATGGGTGCATACGAATTCCAGCATGCTCGGATGCACATGGATCGAATCAGCGATAATTTCGAATGTGACGTCAGCTGCGGTGTTTAAGAACGGGAGCATCGCCAAACCAGGCTGTTTGTGATCAAACCCATCCATCGCATTGAACAGATGAGTAAGATGAGCATGCTTGAAAACGCCAATCTGATCGAGTTTTACCGTTGAATGTCCCCAACATACCGTAACGTGATGTTTTTCAAGCAATTTAACAGCTCTTTCAATGCCTGGTAATTCGGGCGCGATTGTCATCAACCGGATAACAGGTCCACCCGTTAGGATCGATTGAAGAAGCGTTTCACTGAATGCATGGATCGTCTTCAAAGGAATGCCACCGCGCTTATCGGGATGGACGAACGGTCCTTCAACATACAACCCTGCCAAGTGGTCTTGGAGCGTATTATTTTCTTTCAACACAGAACCGACATGATTGATCGTTTCCATGTCGAAGACTGTCGCCAAGGCCCAGGTAGCGATACCTTTTTCCTTCAGATATCCGTTCAACGCAACCAAACGCTCGGAAGTTTCCTGCTTGGAAATCCCCGGTTCTCCAGGGTCGAACCCACCCGCACCATGGAGATGCATATCGATGAATGCGGGACCTGCGATCATTCCGGTTCCATCGATGTGTTCACATTCGACTTCACTATTGGTCAACCGAGGTCCAATCGATGTGATAATCCCATCTTTTACCACGATCACAGCATCTTCAATCAGTTTGTCACCGGATACTGCTGTCGCACCTTTGATACAATATGATGTGTTCATTGACTTTTACACTATCTATGGTTTTCGCCGTTGTCAATCAGGTTGCCGATACGGGAATTCATTACTATATTCCTATTACCTAGTAAATAACTAGGAATTAAAAGCACTGGGCACTCACCACATTGCTCATGCTATTCGGAGGTACGTTATGTTTACACAATATGTTTTGGAATACGGTGTTGGGGAACTTGAACCTCATATCGATGAATTGACGATGGTGACCCACTACACCAAGCATCATGGAGCGTATACGAACAATCTCAACGCAGCGGTAGAAAAAGTACCGGAAATTTCCAATTGGTCGATTGAAAAGCTCCTGGCAAATCTGGAAAGCATCGAGGATGACACCATCAGGACCGCAATCAGGAATAACGGGGGAGGGTTTTACAACCACAACCTCTATTTCTCAATTCTTTCACCTGAGGGGAAACACGCTCCAGATGGACCGCTCGCAGAGCGAATTGCCAAAGATTTCGGTTCTTTTGATCAATTAAAAGATACGATGACCGCTAGCGCGATGGGCCGTTTCGGTTCAGGCTGGGCTTGGCTTGTTGTCAAGCATGATAAAGTGTTGGATATTGTTTCGACGCCCAATCAAGACAATCCATTGATGGATAACTCAGGTGCAAAGCCAATTTTAGGTATCGATGTGTGGGAACATGCCTATTATCTAAAGTATAAGAATCTCAGGGGAGATTATATCAAGGCATTCTGGAATGTGGTGGATTGGAATAAAGTCAGTAATTTATATATGAGGGCTACCACCTAAGAGTATCTGACGTTATAATGGGATTTAGTCACACTGGTATGAAGGGGGGGCTGTAATGCCCCCTCGATTTGTGCTATATATGGGTGTTCACGGAGGGCGAGATATGTATCTGGACAAAGAGGAGTATGCTGTTTCAACGTTTTCTTTCCTGAATGCTCCGCTTGACGTGGCGCTCGAACATATTTCCCGTTCCGGTTTTTCTTGGGTTGAAATTTGGGGTGATGCGGTGCATGCCGATCCAAGAGCCGGTATCCATGCCAGGACCTTGGCATCGATGCTCAAGCGACATGCATTGAAGTTACACTCCCTGCATCTCCCTTTCAGGAATATGCTGCTTCGTTCCAGTCCGAAAGATTCATTGGTGTACCGTATGCAAGTTTTGCACGATGCCATCGACCTGTGCGCACGCATTGAATGCCCCATAGCGGTAATACATCCTTTGGATCGAAATGAATACAATTACGGCTATGACGCAGTTGCAATGCTTCACGACTTGTTCGAACACCTTTCGGCCTATGCGGATGCACATAACGTTGCACTGGCTATGGAAAATATCCCGTCACAGGCAGCAGTCCCACAAGAAATCAGGTGTACTATCGATGAATTGAATACCCTGTTCGGTGACATACCCACGATGAAATGGTGCCTTGATATCGGACACGTGGCGGTAACTGGTCATGAATTGGCTTCTGAAATCAAAGCGGCGGGGAAGCGATTGGCAAGTTGCCATGTCCATAATAATGATGGGAAGCATGACAGCCATGACCTGCCGGATCAAGGAATCATCGACTGGCCCGGAACATATTCGCTCCTACGGAATTCCGGATACACCGGTCGCTTCGTTTTCGAAGTCGCCGGAGGAGCTCACCCTTCAGAAATTATTGCATCGTTGTCAACTTTATTCGATCAAAGGCGCAATGTCTGAGATGGATAAGATGCACATCAAAGCTGTCGCCTTCGATCTTGACGGGACATTGCTGACAAGTGACAAGCACGTTGCTCCCAGCTCTATCAAGGCAATCTCCCGTCTGCGTGATATGGGGATTTTACCGGTGGTAGCCACCGGCAGGAATGTCGCTTTGGCAAGGCACCTTATCATCCAAGCGGGTATTCCCACACCACTGATCAATTGTAACGGAGCATGTATCTATGACTGGGATCATGATACGGATCTGTTGCATATCACACTGAATGAGAAAGCGTCGCTTGCAGCGTTAGAGTTCGCCCGCCAAAGCAGTTGTCATCTCCATGTGTTCATGGATCATGAGATTTATTTTGAAGAAGATGGCAAATACGCTGATTTTCTCGAACCGATAAGTACTGAAATTGGAAAGGTCGTGGATTTTTCGACATTTTTCAACCATCCGCGTTTTACAAAGGCCATGTACATCGGGAGGATGGAAGAGACATTGCCCGTGAGAAGATTATTCGAGCAGCATTTCGGTGATACGCTGAGCCTCGTCTATTCGCATCCTGAGTTCTTTGAAGTGATGCCAAAGGAGGCTACCAAAGGTGCTGCATTGGCAACCTTAATGGAAACCTACGGGATCAGCTCACAGGAGACGATGGCATTCGGAGATAGTGAGAATGACATCGAGATGCTGCAATGGGTCGGTCATCCGGTAGCCATGGCGAATGCGTCTGACCAAGTGAAAGCACTGTTTGACAATCAGGCACCGAGCAATGATGATGATGGCATCGCCAGATATCTCGAGTCATTTTTTGGTTGGACCTGATGTATTCACCAATACTTGGAGAAATGCTACCATACCCGAATGATTACGATACGTACACTTGAAACTACAACGGTTTCACAAATCCATCAAACATTTAAAGAAGCTTTTTCCGATTATGAAGTGAAAGTAGATATTTCATTATCTGATTTCATTGAGATGCTCGTAGCCAGAGATATTCAATTGATCCGTTCTGTCGGAGCCTTCGACGATGAATTGTTGGTAGGATTTATCCTTTGCGGATATCGTGATGGATTTTGGTATGACGGGGGAACCGGGGTCATCGCTTCCCATCGAAACCAGAAACTGGCTTCAAAAATGCTCGAATATCTTTTCGATATTGTCGATAGCGAACAAGGCGAGTTCTTGTTGGAAGTTCTTGAACACAACACGGTGGCGAAACAATTATATGAGCGATATGGATGTGTGACAACACGGGTATTTGATTGTTACTCGATCGAAACCGGAGTCCTTGCTTCGCATGAGATCGATTCGTTTGAATTCGATCATACAGCTGATTCGTATGGAAAGCTTGATATCAATCGGTATCTCAGTTATGAGCCGTCGTGGCAAAATACCCGGAAGTCGATTCTCAATAATATGGCAAATTACCAATATGTTGGCCTGATCAAAGATAAAAAAACAATTGCGTATGGCATCATGAATACGGCGAAAGGTGATATTGCCCAGCTTGGGTTTCTAAAAGGATTCCGTAAAGCCAACCTTGAAAGAATACTCATTTGCGTCTTGGCCTCGTATACGAAGAAACCAAGGCTGGTGATGCTTAATGTCCAACGAGGCAACCGACTCGGAGGATTATTGCAGAACATGGGTTGGACTGTCTTCGTATCCCAATATGAGATGAAACGAATGCCTCAGAATGTTAACGCATCTTGAATTGCCAGTAATATCACCTTGCTGCTGTAGGTAGCTCCCGATATGCTTTCGACATTCACCGATTGTCGGGAAATCACGTCGTCGGTGATTACTTCAGCCTCAGATCCTTGACCATGTACATGTTTGACTATCCGGATTTCAATAATCTTGGAATTTTGTGCGGTCACATCGACAATCGCGCTCACTGGAAACGCACTGTAGGATCCGCGATATGTTCCGTCAGAGATTGTGTTCATCTCTGGTTCGGTAATATCGATATCAGCAAGATGAGAAAGATTTTTTTCGATGTTGTTGAAGGCAATGATCATGGCGATCATGATCAATAGGATTACCATTGCGATACCGATCAGGACCTTATAGCGTGTTTTCATAGAGATGTTCCCCGTGACAATGATGGCAAGGTTGACACGATATGTCAATAATAAGACAAATTGTTACTTGTCAGAGCTTACGATACCTAGTAGACTTCGTTCGGTTTTGGGTGTGGAGAACGCACAGAAAGACAGGCCCTTTAATGCTCATATATTTTGTGATATAAAGTGGTGCCGTAATTATCATGAAAACAGCCGGTCATAAACGTAATATTGGAATCAACTATCTCTTTAATGTGTTCATGAATCTTAATTTCACGAGCGGACTATGGATGATTTTTCTTGCAATACGTGGATTCTCACTGGTTGAATTGGGTTTATTGGAAGGAATCTACCACATCACAGGATTCCTCATGGAAGTACCGACGGGAATCATAGCAGATATTTGGGGGCGTAAGGCCAGCAGGATTATTGGCAGGATCATATGGTCGTTGAGTTTGGCTTTGATGTATTTTTCACCGGGATTTGCACTGCAAGCGTTGGGATTTTGTATCTGTGCTTTGGGCAATACCCTTGAATCAGGGGCAGGCGATGCCTTGGTATATGATTCATTGTTACTTGACGGAGCTGAAGAACAGTATGTGAAAGTCTCAGGATGGAATGAATTCCTGTATGAAGCATCTTCGATCGCGGCGTTCCTCATCGGCGGAGCCTTGGCCTTATCTGATTGGGCTTGGGTCTTCGGACTCTCGTTTATATGCGTTATGGTGGCGATTGCGCTCGCCAGTGCTTTCAAGGAACCTGTAATCCGGAAAGACGAACCGAAGAACAACAAAGTGTTTCGCCTCATGTGGACGCAGGTCGCCGAAAGCTTCAAGGTGATGAAAGCCAAACCGCGCATCGCCTTCGTGCTGATCAGCAACGAATTGTTGTTCTCCTTCATCGTGAGCTTGTATTTTTATTTGCAGGTGCACTGGAAAGATGCGGGGATGAATGAATTTCAGATAATGGTGGTGTTCTCAATCCATTCAGCCTTTTCCGGGCTGGGAGCATTATTCGCCCAAAAGGTTCGTAAACGATTCAGCGATTATAACATCCTGCTGGTCGTACCGTTGCTGTTGATACTCTTTATGGCAGCGGTCGCCCTCACACAATGGCAACAAGTCTTCTATGTCGCAATCGGAAGTTTGCTTGGCTTGCTTGCGGTTGTCGTGAGTAATTATATCAACCATCTGATTCCCAGTGCACAACGAGCGACGATTCTATCGTTACAAAGCATGGCTTTCAGTACATGTATGATCGTGCTGTTCCCACTCATCGGCCTTGTTGGAAGTGCTTTTGGGCTGCGAATAGCATTCGTCGCGATGGCGATCGTTGCATTGCTATTGTATGTGCCGTTTGCCATCATAGTCAGAAAAATTGCATCAACGGATGAAAAAGATACTCATCTGTCGAAACAGTCCTCTGATCAGGTGTGTTGAACAATTCTATCGATCGACTCATGTCGATACGGTTGCGGTTACTCTTTGATAATCGGATTTACCAAGCTTCCGATACCTTCGATTGCTATCTCGATTGAATCACCGGCATTCATGGGACCGATACCCCCGGGAGTTCCGGTCATGATCACATCTTGAGGATACAGAGTCATCACCTTTGAAAGATAGCTTACCAGATATCGGCATTTGAAAATCAGATTGGATGTATTGGACGATTGTTTGACCGTCCCGTTAAGAAGAGAATGAATCGCCAGGTTGTCAGGGTCGACATCAGTATCGATATAAGGACCGAGGGGCATAAATGTATCGAAGCCTTTGCTGACAGTCCACTGACCGTCCTGAGGCTGCAAATCGCGGGCTGTCACATCGTTGCCGCAAGTATACCCGAGTATGTAGTCATCGACATCCTTTTCGGCAACGTGTCGGGCCGATTTCCTCATCACGATTACTAGTTCAGCTTCATAGTCCAAACGTTTTGACATGGAAGGGTAGACGATAGCTTCTTGAGGTCCGATGACTGACGAAGAAGGTTTCATGAATACTACGGGAGCAGTTGGTAATGTAAGGCGCATCTCTTCAGCATGATCACGATAATTCAATCCGATGCAAAGTGCTTTTGAAGGAAGACACGGACTCAATATTCGTACCTTGTTCGCTTGAATACTTGAATCTGAAATTGAATAGGTTTCAAAAGGATTTGTATCCAACGGATAAATTTCTTTATTATCAAACACTCCGTAACCGAAGGTTCCGTTATGCTCATAGCGTACGAATTTCATCTGAATACCTCTTGATCATCCTATCTGCACGATAGGTGTTTAGAATGATTGTCTATCACAAAGTGCTTTGTTAAGCTAGTCATTTCTTGATAAGTCGTTCCATTTTTTCTTTGATACGTCGCTCAGCGTCATCGGTGGCTTTCGGATCTTTGACATACATATTTGAAATTTTGATAATCACGTCCCCTTCAGCACAATCTTTGGGAAGCAGATTCACGGGTATCAAAATCGTATGCCTGTCACGATCTTCACATACGGCAAATGTTCCTTCAAAACGATCGATAGTATAAGATAATTCCATATATTGCCCCGTTTGTCATGGTTTACAAATCGAACATGCTCTATACCCCAGCGAAAGGGCATCTTCACGATCGAACAATCCCTCTTGCCGAGCTTCTGTCGGTAAGAGGGAACAGCCGGGCATATGAAACATCTTCGTTGAAGTGTCTCCGATCAAGGTTATCCCTTTCCAATATTCATTGCCATGCACACGGGCGGTTCTTACCATGATGGATCCCTGCTCAATCGTGATGGTGACGGTTCCTTCCTGATCTGTCCTATAAATCGTATTGCCTATGCGGTTCATCACGGTATAAGAAGGATGGCCATATGGATTGTCTTTGCCAACATGAATCACGGAAATCGATGGATTTACCATGTTGATGAAAGTGCTGTTGGTCGATGTATCGCTTCCATGGTGGGCTACTTTCAACACATCGCTGGCCAGATCAGCCTTGTTGCCAATCATGTGCCATTCGCTGGTAGATTCAGCATCAGCCTCGAATAGGAATCGTTTGCCGTCTCGAACCAACTGTAACACCAATGAGTGGTCGTTAATACTAAAATAGTCTGTCCTTACGGGTGCAATCACGGTTATCTCCGACTTCCCCAGAGTAAACGTATCGTTGACTTTGGGAACAGTGATCGATAACCTGTTCCTGTCTATCGCATCAAGCAGGTCTTCGAATGAACCGGTAGTATGGATTTTCGCCGGCATCAGCAATGTGGATACGCTGAATTCATCAATGACCGCATCCATGCCACCGATATGGTCTTCATGAGGATGGGTTCCCACCAAGATATCGATATGATCGATTCCCATCGATTTCAAGTAATGAATCACCAACCGTCCGTCAGCATTATTACCCGCATCGATGAGCATTGTTTTTCCACTATCGACAATGAGTGTGCTGTCAGCTTGTCCGACATCAATGAAATGGACTTCGAAATCTCTGATCGTAACGGCTCCGATAGTACAAACCACCAAAAGCATCACAACCGAAAGCATATATCGTTTCATCATTGTCACCTTTCTCCTTACATCAGTATGTAGTATGGAAGGTTACACTGTCAAATGTGGATTTCATACAAATAGCATCCTAAACTGGCGTACATGATGCAATTACTCGTCTTACGAGGTGTTTGTGCATTGGAATTGAACACATCTCACATATACGTATTCATTGAAACAGATTATCCAAAAGGTAAAAAAAGGCATCGGTGTACAATCGTTCATTGATTGCCGATGCCTTGTTCCTAGAATTACATAAATACAAAGGCCTTATGGTATTTCCTTACTTCTGAAGGATGTCAGCACGCGTGTAATTCTTTCCATCATATGTCACTTCTATCGTCGGGTAGATCACTGGACGGGAGATAAATTCAAACCCTTTGGAAGTAACCAAAATGGTGTCTTCACTTTTCGTTCCCGTTATCGAAGGATTCCAGCAAAACCCCTGATTCTCGACAACAAGGATATCGTGAGAGAAATCAACGCGGTACTCACGAGGGTTATATCCAATCGGTCCTCCCTGATGATGTTTGTCAAATTCCTCTCTGTACCCAAGCTTTTCATAGGCGGCTTGCCCGGCTAGCAACGCATGTTGGTAACTTTTCCCAACGATGGTGTTTGTCATGTACGCGAGGTCAATCTCAACATTCGCACGGTATTGTGCCATAAGAGAACGATCAACCGGGACAAAGTTCACGTATCTGGTCAGACACACTACCAGACCTTGGCGGCGCATGTTTCCGCCAAGTTGGACCCGTTCGCGGATTTTCTTCATCGTAGGTACGGGATGCCGATAATCACAGATGCGTTCGTCAGAAGCACACATAGCCGAAGCGAAATCCATTCCTTGGGCATGCAATATCTCAGATAAGCGCCCGACGGTTTCATATTCTGTGTCCCCGGGTCGAATGGACATGGCGGTCTCTTCAATGGCAAGCGACGCCAAATATCCGATTTCTTTATAACGAATCACCTCTTCCTCAGTGAAAGAGAGTCTTAGTTGTTTGATATGATTGGCTACATTGGCATTCGATCCATTAGCCCAATCATAGCCAACCGTTTTGTTTGGTACCAATCGATTGATCGTGGCAGCTTCAAATCCGTTGTCATGCCAAGTCCCGGCATGGATGGTAAAACCCATCGCTTCCAGGTGTTCTTCATCGCGCATCCTGGCACTTTCGATCACATTGGTGATTGCATGCGTGGCATCATGAGTAACCAATAAACCGCAATTGCCCATTTCACCGATACCGACCCAGTTCTTGCCCCCGCAGGTGAGCCACGCAAAGTTGTCTTGGCGTTTCAAGTAGATAGCATCAAGGTGCTGAGCTGCCAGCAGTGATCTGAGTTGTGTTAGTTTAGTCTCTAGTTCCTTCATTTAGAGGCTCCTTTAGGATGTTTTTTCTTGCGATTCGCACTGACGACCGAGTAAACGATTGAGGCGATAGTCACCAGGATGAATGCCAATGAAATCGGCCTGGTAAGGAATACGCTCCAATCTCCGTGTGAGATAAGCAATGCACGGTTGAGATTTTGCTCCGCCATCGGTCCTAGGATAAGGCCCAGGATCATCGGAGCGCCCGGGTAACCGAATTTCTGCATGAAGTAACCCAGCAATCCGAATATCAGGGCGATTACCGCATCACCGGTACTGTTGGACAATGTAAACGCTCCGAGGAAGCAGAACAACAGGATCAATGGCATCAGCACCACACGAGGAGCGTTAAGTACTTTCGACCACAGCTTGGTTCCTCCCAAGCCAAAGATCAGCATCACAAATTGCATGATGATAAATGCCATGAAGAATGTGTAGACTTCGTGGCTGGCTTCGGTGAACAACTGTGGACCCGGCCGTATGCCGACGAGCATGAACGCTCCGAGCATGACTGCGGTAACGGTATCCCCGGGAATACCGAGCGTGAGCAGAGGCACGAACGCTCCTCCTGTGGTTCCGTTGTTAGCGGCTTCAGGTGCGGCGA